>NZ_JAXLWP010000009.1:0-232454 GCF_046328425.1 Kouleothrix sp. | reverse complement strand
AGGCTCGGCACACCAACTGCGTAAGTCCTAAATCTATACGTGATCAAGCGAACAGCGTATCATATTGCAATGCCCTGCCCAGGAAGCTGGGCAGGGCATCGCAAAACACCAGCGAACAAACGCAGTTGGTATTAGCCAGCCGCCGCTGCATCGAGCGCTGGCAGGTGCTCGTCGTAGTGCGCGTAAGTGTCGTCGGCGATCGTCTCGAGCAGCGAGCCGCCCAGCAGCTGGCTGAGCGCGCCGTCGTCGCGCAGGTCGGCGTCGGAGAGCTGCGCCAGCGCCGCCAGCACGCGAGCATAGGACGCGTCGAAGTCGGCGCGCACCCGCGCGAGCGGCAGATCGCGGTTCGCGGCGTAGTTCGCGGCGTTCGCGCGATCGACGGCGGCCGCGCTATCTTCGCCCGGCTGGCGCAGCGGCGCGGGCGGCTCGCCGCGCAGCAGCCCTTCGACGAGCGCTGCAGTCCGGTTGTGCCAGAGGCTTATGTGCGCCAGAATATCTTTCACCGACCAGTCATCCTGGGCGCCAGGCTGGATCTGCTGCTCGTCGCTGATGCGCGACAGCGTAGCCACAAGCTGCGCGAACGCGGCGCTGACGCGCGCGTAGAGCTCGGCCTGGGTGGTTGGGTGCTCCATAGCTCACTCCCTCTCTCAAAACGGCGGTTCCTCGTCCTTCTTGCGGCGCTCGCCGGGCGGCGTGATGCGCAGCTGGCCGGCGCGCGCGCTTTCTTTGCGGGCCTTCAGAATAAGGTTCGCGATGGCGTCGTCGCCGCTCGCCTGCAGGTAGCTTACCAGCTGATCGAGCTCCTTGGCATCGTAGCGCGACGAGACGCCCGGCGCAGTTAGCTGCAGGCGGTAGCCGTCGGCCTCGGCGCGCCCGCCCAGCTCGGCCAGCACCTCGGATATCTGCGCGCGCAGCTCGGCCTTCTCGGCCTCGAGCGGCGCCAGCTGCGACTCGACCTCACCCAGGTCGGAGATCAGCGCGCGTAGCGCCTCGCGGGCGCTGATGCTGCCCGATTGCCAGTCGGAAAATATTTGCGATGCCATGCGCGTATCCTTCAACAAACTTGTAAGCCTTCAGCCACATTTGGTAGATCGATCAATCAAAACAAACGTTCTTACTAAGCTATTATACCGTGTAGCTGAACAAAAAACAACCGTTTTGCATCTAATGTAGTAGGCATCAAACAAGTGATGCCGGCACTAGCGCAGGAGGAATTATGCCTAGCTTGTTCGTGTTGAGCCTTATAGTTGTCGCTGTGCTTATTCTTTGTCTGTTTGCATATATTTTCTATATCTTTGGCAGAAAGAAAGGCAAAGAAAAGGGAATGCTGCTGAGCGAAGACACATGGAATAAAGAATGGATTGTAGGTAAGCAGAAAGTCGCCGTGGAATTCGAAAGCATCTGGAATGAGCAAAAGCGCGATTTCCAGACGACAGTTAACGCACTAGAACGCCAGATCAACCGACGTATGCTTGAGTCGTTAGAACAAACACGCACTGCGGGCGCGCCAATTTTGCATGAGCTTAAAAAGGTATTAGACGAGGCTCAGAATCAGCGGCAGCCGCCACCCGACGGAAACGGATCAACTGCACAGAATATGCAGCCTAGCGATAGCGCCCTGAATTCACCAATCAAACGAGTGAAATAAGCCCTTCGGTGTACGTAGAAACACCAAGCGCTGCACAAAAGCTTTGGCGTAGAGTACCCTGCCGGCGCGGGGCTACGCCCCGCGCCAGATCTGCCTGCGTTATGCTGATAACTGGCTCGCGGCCAGCGCCGCGCCGATGATCCCGGCCTCGTTGAGCATCTGCGCCGGCACCACCGGCGTGCGCAGCGTCAGAAAGGGCAAGAACTTCGCGTGCTTCTTGCTCACGCCGCCGCCGATAATAAACAGGTTTGGCGAGAAAAGCGCATCGTAGCAGTGCAGCACTTCGTCAAAGCGCGCGGCCCACTCTTTCCAGCCGAGCTTTTTCTTGGCGCGCACGCGATCCGACGCGCGGTGCTCGGCCTCTTTGCCGCGAACCTCAAGGTGGCCCAGCTCGGTGTTCGGCACAAGCTGGCCGTCGACGAACAGCGCCGAGCCGATGCCGGTGCCGATTGTCAGCATCATCACCACGCCGCGCTGGCCGCGCCCGGCGCCATACTGCATCTCGGCGATGCCTGCGGCGTCGCCATCGTTGACCACCACAAACGGGCAGCCGGACTGCTTCTGCAGCAGCGCCGCCGCGTCCGTGCCGATCCATCCTTTGTCGACATTCGCCGCGCTGTAGGCGACGCCATTCTTCATGATCGCCGGGAATGTACTGCCGGCCGGGCCAGTCCACTCGAAGTGTCGCACGATCTGGGCCACCACGTCGGCTACGGGCGTGGGTGCCGAGGGCTGGGGAGTTGGGATGCGGTGGTAGGGCACAGTCAGCGCCCCGCACTCGACATCCACCGGCGCGCCTTTGATGCCTGAGCCGCCGATGTCGATGCCAAGAATAATCATAGCACCTCCATATCCTTCGATGTCAGGCGTAAGTATACTCGCATGCATGGCTTTCGGGCAATCCGAGCGGCGCTAGCCCGCGAGCATGCGCCATACGCGCAGCAGCTCGGCCACGCCCCAGGCCTGCGCTATCGCGCCGCGCGGCAGGTGCGGCGCATCGCCCTCGAAGATCTCCGAGACGCTGCCGAGGCATGCGTCGCGCAGGTGGTGCTCGAACGGCCGCAGAAACGCCAGCGCGGCCTGGGCGTCGCCGTAGACGCGAAAGTGCGCCTCGGCGAACGCGCCGATCGGCCAGCTCCACACCGGCCCTTGGTGGTATACGCTGTCGCGCTGGCGCGGCGTGCCTACGAACGTGCCGCAGTAGGCCGGGTGCGCCGGGTCGAGCGAGCGCAGCCCGTAGCTTGCCAGCAGCGCGCGCGCGGTTGTGTCGACGACGCGGCGCGCGGCGTCGCCTTCGAGCAGCGGGTGGTGCAGCGACACCGCGAAGATCTGGTTCGGCCGCAGCGTCCAGTCGTCGCCTTCTGGCGCATCGACGACGTCGGCCAGGTGCTCGGTGTCAGACCGAATAAACCGCCGCTGGAATGAGGTGCGCGCCTGGTTCGCCAGCTGATCGTAACGGTCGGCTGCATCATCGTTACGTTTACGAAGGAAATCGGCCAGGATGCGGAGCAGGTTATACCACAGGGCGTTGATTTCGACTGGCTTGCCAATCCGCGGCGTAATCACCCAGTCGCCGATCTTGGCGTCCATCCAGGTGAGCTGCACGCCAGGCTCACCGGCGTAGAGCAGCCCGTCGGCCGGGTCAACGTGGATATGGTAGCGCGTGCCGGCGATGTGCTTGTCGGCGATATCGCGCAGCGTCGGCAGCAGGTCGCTCACCAGCGCCTCGTCGCGCGTCGCCTCGTAGTAGGCGCGGATGGCCTCGACATACCACAGCGTCGCGTCGACGGTGTTGTAGCCAGGCACAACCCCGGCGCTGTCGGGGAAGTTGTTTGGCAGCAGGCCATCGGCCACGTAGCGCGCGAACGTGCGCAGGATGCCGGCGGCGTCTTCCGGGCGGCCGGTTGCAAGCGTGAGGCCTGGCAGCGCGATCATGGTGTCTCTTCCCCAGTCGTTGAACCAATGATACCCGGCGATCACGGTTTTGCCCGTGGTCGCGGCATCGTCTGCCCGCGCAACCACAAACTGGTCGGCCGCCAGCACCAGCTGCTGCACGATCGGATCGGCGCTCTTGGCCTTCGCGCGCCGTAGCAGCTCGCCCTGGCGCGCCTGGGCCAGCCTAAGCGCGCCGGCGGCTGCCAGATCGGGCGTGGGCTCGGCTGAAAGGATCAGCGTCCAGCTTTCGCCAGGCCGAAGCGTGGCTGTAAACACGCCCGGCGCGAACAGATCCGACTCGGTATCGTCAAAGCCGCGCTCGTCCTCGACGCGGTGATAGAAGTGCTCGAACCAGCTACTGCCGGCCGTGAAGGTTCCGGCACCGGCCAGCAGCTGTATCGGGCATGCATTCGCCGCTGCAGCTACCGTCGCGCCGTGGTCGCGCGGCTCCACCGTGAAGCTGTGCTGGCTCCGGCTCGTCAGCACGTGAAAGTCGCGGTAGGTCACCAGCGGAGTGATTTCCAGCTCGAGCGGCCGCGTCGCGCGCACCAGCCGATAGCTCACGTAGGTGGTATTTGCGCCGTAGGCCATCCACACGCGCTTCTCAACGATTGCGTCAGCCAGCGCGTAGCGCCACACCGGCAGCGCGCCGTCGAGCGCGAACGACTCGGCCAGGCGGTAGCCGTGCTGATCAACCGTGCCGTCGGCGTACTCAAACGTGAACAGCGGGAAGCGCGCGCCGGCGTAGGCGGCCCACTCGACCAGGCTGCCCACCAGCACGGTGCGCTCGACCGGCGGCGCAAGGGCGGCCACGAGCAAGCCGTGATAGCGGCGCGTGTTCGGGCCGGCGAGCGTGCCCGAGGCGTAGCCGCCCAGGCCATTGGCCACCAGCCACTCGCGCCGCAGCCCGGCCGCCAGGTCGCCGCAGACCTCGCGGCCAAAGCTGACCAGCGGGTGGCGGAGTATCGAGGATGCGTTCATCGGTTGTACTCCCTTTGAGCGTGCTGTTGCCAGTTTGGCTATCGTACATAGAGCGATCTTCCACTCCATCTTCTGTATGCGGCTTTTCCGCGCAGAGCGTGGAAAAACCGCATACAATACACGAAGATAGTACCGCGAACGCCACAAAGGAGCAAAGAGATATGTCGACCATCGACTTTGAGGCTACGCTCTTTGAAATCAACTCCTGGACTATTCTCAGGCTGCCCGAGGATGCTTCGTCGCAGCTCCCATCACGAGGGATGACCATGGTTGAAGGAAAGCTCAATGGCGTTCCTTTTAAAGCCTTGCTCGAGCCGGATGGCAGGTATGCGCCTGGAAAAAAACCGAGCCACTGGTTTCAGCCTGGCCAAAAGCTGCTTGAAGATGCTTCGGCAACCGTAGGCGATACAGTTCACGTTGCGCTTGAGCCGACCAAAGAATGGATCGAGCCGGAGGTTCCTGAAGATCTCCAAAGAGCGCTGGCAACTTCCGCCAAAGCCGAGGCCCTATGGAACGAGATAAGCCCACTTGCCCGCTGGGATTGGATCCGCTGGATACGCGCGGTCAAAACGTCGGAGACCCGCCAGAAGCATATCGATGTTGCGCTCGACAAGCTCAATAAAGGCATGCGGCGGCCCTGCTGTTTTAACCGTAATCTCTGCAGTGAGCCTGCCGTGTCGCATAACTGGGTGCTGCTTGAGCCGAAGCAAGCGGCAGAGTAGCACGAGAGCAGAACGCGCAGCGATTGAGCCTGGAGCCTAGCAGCGCTGCCGCAGAGGCAGGAGGATGTTTGTTACAGAGTGGCGGTTTCGGCTTTGCCGAAACCGCCACTCTGCCTTCCCTGGTGTGGGTGCGCCGGAACATAGCGCGAGCGCGCAAAGGCATAGCGCGGGTGCGCCGGAACATAGCGCGGGTGCGCTATGCTCTGGCCCTGCACGATACGCACAAAAGCGGATCACGTAGGCGGCGGCTGGGGCGCTGCCGAATCAGTGGCGGGCCGGTGATCGCCCTGCTGCTGGATGAGCTTGGCGATCAGGCCAGTCCAGCCGGTCTGGTGGCTGGCGCCAAGGCCGGCGCCGGTATCGCCGTGGAAGTACTCGAAGAACGGAATATAATCGCGCCAGTGTGCGTCGGACTGGAGCAGCTGGCTTTCGCCGAACACCGCGCGCCGGCCAACCGCGTCGCGCACGAACAGGCGCATCAGCCGGCTCGATAGCTCGTCGGCGATCTGGTTCAGCGTCAGCATCCGCCCCGAGCCAGTCGGGCACTCGACGAGAAAGTCGTCGCCGTAGTAGTGATGAAACTGCTGGAGCGCCTCGATCAGCAAATAGTTCACCGGGAACCACACCGGCCCGCGCCAGTTTGAGTTGCCGCCGAACAGGCCGCTCTGCGACTCGGCCGGCTGGTAGCGCACCTCGTAGCTAGCGCCGCCGAACTCCAGCTGGTAAGGATGATCGGCGTGAAAACGCGAGAGCGCGCGCACGCCGTGCTGCGACAAAAACTCGGCCTCGTCGAGCATGCGCGCCAGCAGGCGCTTCATGCGGTGGCCACGGCAGATCGCCAGCAGCCGGCGTGCGCCCACGCCCGGCACATACCAGCGCGACACCAGGCTGGCGAGCTGCGGGCGATGCTCGAGGAACCACTCCATGCGAAACTTGAACTCGGGCACTTTTTCGAGCAGCGCCGGCTCGATCGTCGTGACCGCGAACAGCGGAATAAGCCCGACCATCGAGCGCACGCGCAGCGTAATATTCTGGCCGGGGCCAAGGTGCAGCACATCGTAGAAAAACTCGTCCTGCTCGTCCCACAGCGCGATCCCCTCGCCGGCAATATTGTTCATGGCCTCGGCGATATACAGGAAATGCTCGAAAAACTTGGTGGCAATATCTTCGTACACGCGGTTGTGGCAGGCTAGCTCGAGCGCGATCGACATCATATTCAGGCAGAACATGCCCATCCAGCTGGTGCCGTCGCTCTGCTCGATATGGCCGCCGGTGGGCAGCGGCGCGCTGCGGTCGAACACGCCGATATTGTCGAGCCCCAGGAATCCGCCCTGGAACACATTCAGGCCCTCGGCGTCCTTGCGGTTCACCCACCAGGTGAAGTTCAGCAGCAGCTTGTGGAACACCCGCTCGAGAAACTGCAGATCGCCCGCTCCGTGATGCTTCTGCTCGATCTTATAGACGCGCCAGGCGGCCCAGGCCAGCACCGGCGGGTTCACATCGCCGAAGGCCCACTCGTAGGCCGGGATCTGGCCGTTGGGATGCTGAAACCACTCGCGGCCGAGCAAGATCAGCTGGGCTTTGGCGAACGCCGGATCGACCAGCGCCAGCGGCAGGCAGTGAAACGCCAGATCCCAGGCGGCGAACCAGGGGTACTCCCAGGTGTCGGGCATTGAGATGATGTCGGCGCTGTTCAGGTGGCGCCAGTCGTGGTTGCGGCCGCTCAGGCGGCCAGGCGGCGGCGCGGGCTGGCCTGGGTCGCCGCGCAGCCACAGGTCGACATCGTAGTGGTAGAACTGTTTCGACCAGAGCATGCCCGCGAAGGCCTGGCGCTGGATCATGCGCTCGTCGTCGCTCAGCGTAGCCGGCTGCAGCGCGGCATAGAACGCGTCGGCCTCGGCGATGCGCTGTGCGAAGAGTGTGTCGAAATCGCCAAAGACCAGGGGCGAAGCACCAAGAAGCAAATGGCGCCGTTCATTTTCGTCGCTGGTCGTTGGCGATGCGTCTTTGGTATGGAGCAGCCTTAGCCGGATTGTGGCGGTTTCGCCCGGCCCGATCGCCAGCTGGTAGTGCGCGGCGGCCTTGGTGCCGGCTTCGGCCGGGTTCACCGCGCCGGCGCGCGCGCCCACCACTGCGTCGTTGATAGCATCTTTGACGAAGGGCGCAGAGTTTGGCGCGCGGTACAGCCGCTCGGCGTTGGTGTCGTTCTCGGTGAACAGCAGCGCGGGCCGGCCTTCGCCGGCCAGCAAGTAGCTGCCGAGGGTGTGGTGCTCGGCCAGTATGCCCCAGGCGGTGTCTTCGGCAGACGCACGGCCGAGGCGCGGGCGCAGCTGGGCGCCGTCGTGCTCTTCGCCCCAGGCCCAGGTATTGCGAAACCACAGCGTCGGCAGCAGGTGCAGCTCGGCGGCGTCGGGGCCACGGTTGGTGGCGCTGATGCGCACGAGGATATCCTGCGGGGTAGCCTTGGCGTACTCCACAAACACGTCGAAGTAGCGGTCGCCATCGAAGGCGCCAGTGTCCACCAGCTCGAACTCGGGGTCGAGCTTACCGCGCTGGCGGTTAGTCTCGGCCAGCGCGGCATACGGAAACTCGGCCTGCGGGTACTTATAGAGCATCTTCATGTACGAGTGCGTTGGCGTCGAGTCGAGGTAGAAATAGCACTCTTTCACATCCTCGCCGTGATTACCCTCGGGGCCGGTCAGGCCGAACAGGCGCTCCTTGAGGATCGGGTCGCGGCCATTCCACAGCGCCAGCGCGAAGCACAGTCGCTGCTGGCTGTCGCAGATGCCGGCGATGCCGTCTTCGCTCCAGCGGTAGGCACGCGAGCGGGCGTGGTCGTGCGGGAAATATTCCCAGGCGCTGCCGGACGCGCTGTAGTCTTCGCGCACGGTGCCCCAGGCGCGCTCGGCCAGGTACGGCCCCCACTGCTTCCAGCGCGAGCCGCCATTATGCAGCCGGTCGTGTTCGATGGTCATTGCCGCCCTCTCCTCCCTACTCGTCGAGGGCCATGAACAGATTGTTCAACGACTCAGCCAGCGTCGGGTGGGCAAACACGCCATCGCGCAGGGCGGTGTAGGGCAGCCTGCCCAGCATAGCGATCTGCAGCGCCGACATGATCTCGCCGCCTTCGATCCCCAGCACTGCCGCGCCGAGGATCTGGTTGGTATCGGCATCGACCAGCGCCTTCATAAAGCCGCGCGTCTCGTCGACCTCAAGCGCGCGCGCCACGCTGGTCATCGGCAGGCGAGCGACTCGCACGGCGCGGCCTTGCGCGCGGGCCTCGGCCTCGCTCAGCCCAACCCGGCCAAGCTGCGGGTCGATAAACACCGTGTAGGGCACCAGCCGGTCGCGCGTGCTGGCCGCGCCGCCCTCGATCAGGTTTGCGCGCAGGATTCTGAAATCGTCGTAGGAAATGTGTGTGAAGGCCGGGCCGCCCTTGATATCGCCCAGCGCATAGATGCCGGGCACATTGGTTTCGAGCCGCTCGCTCACCTCGATGAAGCCGTGCTTGTCGGCGCGCACGCCGGCCGCCGGCAGGTTGAGCGTATCGCTGTTGGGCGTGCGGCCGGCGGCCACCAGCAGGTGCGAGCCGGCGATCACGCGCTCGGCGCCATCTTTGGCGCGCACGGTCAAGGCGATCGCGCCATCGGCGGCACGGGCCACGCGCGGCGCCTCGCTGTCGAGCAGCAGCTCGATGCCATCCTGGCGCATGATCTCGGCCACCGCGTCGGCCACGTCGTCGTCCTCGCGCGCCAGCAGCTTCGGCCCGCGCTGGATCACCGTCACCTGGCTGCCGAAGCGCCGGAACATCTGGCCGAACTCCAGCCCGATATAGCCGCCGCCGATCACCAGCAGATGCGCGGGCACCTCGCCCAGCTCCATGATCGTGGTCGAGTTGAGGTACGGAACATCGGCGATACCCGCAATCTGTGGCAGGCTCGGCCGCGCTCCGGCGTTGATGATGATCAGGCCGGCGCTGATCTGGCGCGCGCCGCCGTCGTTCAGGCGCACATCCAGGGTCTGCGCGCCGCCGAAGCTCGCCGCGCCGAACAGCAGGTCGACGCCGTCGGTCGCCTCGATCCGGCGCTGGCTGCCGCCGCGGAAGCTCTCGACGATCGCGCGCTTGCGCTGGCGCACCGTGGCCATATCGATCGTGACCGGCCCGGTGTGCACGCCGTAATCGGCGGCGCGGCGCGCCAGGTGAGCCACGCGCGCGCTGGCGACCATGGTTTTGGTGGGGGTGCAGCCCTCGTTGACACAGGTGCCGCCCACGTGCTCGCGCTCGACAAGCGCAGTACGCCGGCCGGCCCGCGCAAGCGCGGTAGCAAGCGGCCCACCGGCCTGGCCCGCACCGATCACAATCGCGTCGTATCGATCTTCGGTCACTGGCTCCCCCTTCTTGAAGTCCTGGGCTTTGCGTAGCCCTGCAGGCCTTAGAGCCTGTTTGAAAAGGGGGTGCGCGAGGGGCTATGCCCCTTGCACTTCCTTCTGGCGGGTGGCGGCCACGAATGGGCTGCCACCCGCCAGGTGAACTTTGGAGGGACTTCGTCCCTCCAAACCACCCTTTCAAACAACTTCTTAAGCTCCAGCTCAAAGCTCAAACCTACACGCCCTTGAGGTACTCGCGCACCATCAGCGCGACGGTGGCACCTTCGCCGGCAGCGCTGGCGGCCTGCTTGGTGCTGCCCTTGCGCACATCGCCGGCGGCAAAAATGCCCGGCACGCCGGTTTCGAGCGTGGGCGACGTAAGCACAAAGCCATACTCATCGCGGGCGATCTCGGGCGGCAGCCAGCCGCTGTTGGGCGTCAGGCCGATAAACACGAACACGCCGGCCGGCTCGAGATCCTCGGCGGCGCCGGTGGCGCGGTTGCGAATGCTGATGCCGCTGAGCTTGCTCTCGCCGTGCAGCGCCGTCACCTCGGTATTGTAGCGCACCTCGACCTTGGGCGTCTCGGCGATTTTATCGATCACAACCTTGCTGGCGGTAAGCTTATCGCCGCGCGCCAGGATCGTCACTTTGTCGGCGAAGCGCGTGAGGAACAGGCTTTCTTCGCCGGCGCTGTTGCCGCCGCCGATCACCGCCACGTGCCGGCCCTTGTAGAACGGGCCGTCGCAGGTGGCGCAGAAGTGCACGCCCGCGCCGATCAGCTCGTCTTCGCCGGGCACGCCGAGGCGCTTGTACGTCGAGCCGGTGGCGATCAGCACGGCGCGCGCGCCATACACATTGCCGTCGGCGGTAGCAACGTAGTGCGACTCTTCCTCGCTGCGCAGGCTCGTAACCTCCTGCGCCTGCAGCAGCTCGACGCCAAACCGGCGCGCCTGCTGGGTCAGCCGGTCGGCGAACTCGGCGCCGCCAATGCCCTCGGGGAAGCCGGGGAAATTGTCGAGCCGCTCGGTGACGCCAGCCTGGCCGCCCAGGCCGCTGCGCTCGATCACCAGCACATCGAGGCCCTCGCGCGCGGCGTAGAGCGCGGCCGTGAGGCTGGTAGGCCCGCCGCCGATGCAGATCAGGTCGTAGTAATCCATCTTCGCGCGCGTCTGCAGCCCCAGCTTGGCCGCCAGCTCGGCATTGCTCGGCTCGACAAGCATGCTGTCGTCGTCGAACACGATCGTCGGGATGATGCGCTTGCCATTGTTCACGCGCTCGACCAGCGCGAGCCCCTCGGCGTCCTGCTCGACATCGACCCAGTTATAGTGCACGCGCTGCTCGCCCAGAAACTTCTTGGCGCGCTTGCAATCGCTGCACCAGGTCGCGCCGTAGACCGTGAGGTTGGTGTGAGACATTCGAACGACTCCTTTGGGCATGTGGGCACGGCTCAGACCAGCGCTTCGCTGCGTCGCCCCGGCGCCGTAGGGGCGCAGGGCCGAAGCTCCGGCAGTTGAACCAGGCCTTATAGATCTACACAGAAGCGATATTGCACTACAGTCTGCTTGGGCGGCGATCTGTTACACGGGGCGGCGCAAGATGTATTATACTGGACGCACTCCTCCGGTCTTACGGTTCGTTGCCCAAAGAACACGTAGCGGCGCAATAGAGCGCGCCCATTCAAGCCTGAGGATCAAGGCATGGCTTCCAGAATGTTCCGCAGAGCCATGGCCAAGCCGCACGATGATTGTGTTCGATGCATGTGCTAGGGGAACGTTTGCTATGGCCGACCGCGGGCAAGAACCATTAGCGACAGAGGGTGGCGCCTCGGCCGACGACTTGCAGCTGCTCGAAAGGCTACGTGCCGGCGACGAGCGTGCGTTCGAGGCGCTGATCGGCCGCTACCACAGCGCGCTGCTGCGCCTGGCAATGATGTACGTGCCAAGCCGCGCCGTGGCCGAAGAGGTGGTGCAGGAAACCTGGCTGGGCGTGCTGCAGGGGCTAGCGCGCTTCGAGGGCCGGTCGTCGCTGAAGACCTGGCTGTTTCGCATCCTCACGAACCGCGCCAAGACGCGCGGCCAGCGCGAGAGCCGCAGCGTACCCTTCGCCGACCTGGCCGCCGCCGAGGCCACAGGCGACGAGCCGGCGGTCGACGCGGATCGCTTTCTGCCGCCCGGCCACGAAGACGCCGGCTGGTGGGCAATCTACCCGCGCGCCTGGTCGGGCGCGCCGGAAGAGCGGCTGCTGGCGCTAGAAACTCGTGAAGTGATCGACCGGGCCATCGCCGCGCTGCCGCCGGCCCAGCGCGAAGTGATCACACTGCGCGATATCGAGGGCTGGGGCTCGGAAGAGGTGTGTAACATTCTGCAGATAAGCGAGACCAATCAGCGCGTACTGCTCCACCGCGCGCGCTCCAAGGTGAGGCGCGCACTTGAGCAGTACATGGAGGAAATTGGTGTCTAACATGGCCGACGCTGAGACGCTACGCTTCTACCCATGCCAGGAGCTGGTCGAGCTTGTGACCGAATATCTCGAAGACGCGCTGAGCCCATCGGAGCACGCGAGCTTTGAGTCGCACCTCGCCATTTGCCTTGGCTGCCGAAATTATGTCGACCAAGTGCGCGGCACGGTCACGGCGATCAGGCACGTGCCGGAGGATCCGGTGGCGCCCGAGGCGCGCGACCGGCTGCTCGCGCTGTTTCGCGCTTGGAAGCAGGGCGCGGAAGAGCCATAGGCTAGCCCAGCGTGATCTCGCCGCCCTCGATCGTCGTGCCGCCGGATGCTTGATCGACATGCACGGCGATCGACACCGTGCCGCCGCTCACATTCAGGTGCGCCGCGTCGATCGTGCTGCCGGCGGCGCTGCCGACGGTGATCGTGCTGCTGAGCGCGCCGGCTTTTACTGTGCCCTTCGGGCCAACCACGTGGCCGCCGGCGGCCAGCTCGCCAACCCGAATATCCAGCACCGCCTGCGCGGCCCTGGCGCCCTGCTCGCGCAGGCCGGGGTCGTCGGCCGCAAACAGCAGGCCGTCGGCGTCGCGCATATACAGCACCGGCGCGCCCCAATCGCGGCCCTGTGGGTCGGCGTTGTAGGCGGCCAGCCGGCCAGCCGCGAGCGCCTGCTCGATCGGCAGGCCGCCCACCAGCGCGCCGTAGAAATGTGCGCTAAAGGCGATAGCGCAGGAGTCGCGGACGGATAGCTGGTTGGCCACCACCGCCGGCAGCTGCTGCTTCACCAGCGCGGGCGCTACGCCGCTCCACACATTCACCCCATCGCGCCGGCCGGTCTCACAGCCGCCCAGCACCGCCAACCGCACGCCATTGCCGCGCAGGTTGATCCCGAGCTGTTCGGCATCGACGGCCTGGTCGTCGAGCGCGAGCTTGCCGACACCGGCGTAGGTGCCGGGCAGATCGGCCATCTGGCGCTCGAAAGTCGCGTGGCCGGCGAAGTGAAAGATCGCCGTGCCGGGCAAGGCGGCCAGCAGCGCGTCGAGCGTAGCATCGGCGAGAAAGGTAGGCGCGATGCCTGGCTGGCCCGCGAAGGCCTGCGCCAGGTTCGCCTGCTCTTGCGCCAGGTCGAGCGGCGGCAAGCCCTCGGCCGAAGCGAGCGCGGCCACCAGCTTGAGCGGGGCGCGCGCCGGCGGCAACGAGCCAGGCGCGGGCAGCGGCTCGTGGCGCACAATCGCCACGCGCGGGTCGAGCGCCAGGAAGCCGTCCATGCCGTCGCCGCCGCCGGCGCGCTCGACGTACAGATACTCCCAGGGCAGCGCGGCCAGCTGGGGCGGCAGGCGCAGCCGCAGCCGCAGGCCGGCGTCGGGGCCGATCGCCAGCAAGCTCTCGGCCAGCAGGTCGCCCACGCCTGCCGCCGCGCCGCTGGCCTTAGGCGGCAGCAGCAGGCTGGCGAGCAGGCGGCCAAGCGCCACCATGGCAGCGTGGTCGAGCGCGCGGCTTTCGAGCTGCTGCAGGCCAAGCTGCAGCGCCTTGTCGTCGTAGGTAACGGCCGCGGCGTCCTCGGGGCGCATCTCGCCGGCGGGCGAGGCAAGCACGCGCACGCTGAAGCTGCCGACGCGGCGCTTGTCGGGCGTGCGCTCGAGCGTCGCCGCCGACGCCTCGATCGACATGTCGTGGTAGAGCATTGTTGTTCCTCAGTAACACCACTTACGTGGTGGAGGTTCGGGGGCGGCAAAGCCGCCCAGCTTCCTTTTGGCAGGTGGCCGCGACCTGCCAAAGAGTGATGTTGGGGGCTTGCGCCCTCCAAGCCTCCCGCGCAGGAGGACATCGCGTACGTCCTGTCAGTAAGCGTTCAGCCCAGCGCGGCGTGGTAGGCCGCGAGAAATTCGCCCCAGCCGGTATGCTGGGCATACGCGGTAGCGGCATAGTAGGGCGAGAGCGCGCCTTCGCCCGGCGGCAGCATGTAGGTCGTCAGGCCGCCCACCGCATCGTAGGCCGCGCCGACGTGCGCGCTGGCCAGCAGCAGATCGGCGTCGCTCAGCGCGGCAAGCACCCGCCCGGCGGCGTGCGCGGCGTCGGCAGTGGCGCCTTGCGCGCTGGGCAGCGCCCGGCAGAAGCCAGCCAGATCGTACAGCTGGAACTTAAACGCGTGCGTGGCGCGCTGGGCCGCCCACACCGCCCCGGCCATGTCGTCGATGCCGGCACGCAGCGCCGCCGCCAGATCGCTCACCGCGCCGGCCAGCGCCGGGATGCCGTCGAGCCGCAACGCGGTAAGCGTCACGCCATCGGGCAGGCCGTCCTGGCCCCACGGCAGCGGATTCTCGCGGAAGTGCGCGCAGTAGCGCTCGACCGCGAGGCGGCCAACTGCGGCGGCGTCCATGGCAGGCTGGGCCGCCAGGCGCGAGAGAATATCTTCATAGGGCCAGCCGTACACCGGCATATCTTCGGCCGAGGCGACATACACCTCGGCGTTGCCGCGCAGCTGGTAGGCCACCTCGGCGTTGCTCATCTGGCAGGCGTTCATGCCCACCAGGTCGAGCGGGCGGCCGAGCGCGCGCGCGGCGCGGCCCACCACCCTGCCGAGCTCAACGGTATCGAGCGAGTGGCCGCTGCCGTCGTCGAAGGCGATCGCGCGATCGGCCGGCGTGGGCTTGGCGATCAGCTCGCGCAGCGCCGACGAGAAGAACACCTGCCCGGCGGTGTCGGCCGCGCCGCGCTGCTGCAGCTCGGCTGCGGTGAGCGGCACGCTGGCGGGGGCGCCCTGGGCCAGCCGCTCGATCTCCTTGGGCGCCCAGCCGCTGCCGTGGCTCCAGAGCACCAGCGCGTAGCGCCTGGCCGGCGCGGCGGCGGCGGCCCAGCCCACGAAATCGAGCAGCGCATCGGGCGCGCCCGAGTCGATCTGGCCAAGGTCTGCGGCCAGCTCGGGCGACGCGCCGATCACCCGGCGTACGGTGCGCTCGGGGGTGGCCTGCTGCACCAGCACGCGCACGCGCTCGTTCAGCGCGGCCTGGCGCATGCGCGCCACGCTCTCCTCGCCCACCTCGGCGGCGTTGTTATGTGTCGCCAGGTAGATCATCCACGTCCAGTCGGCTTCGGCCATGGTAGCGCCTCCGATCAGCGGTTGGCCATCGAGATCACCGGGCCGGCATCCGGCTCGGCCGTGCCCGCGCTTGGCGGCGCAGCCGAGCTGCCGGAGTGCGCGGTCGCGGCGAGCTGGGCGGCCAGCAGCGCGCGCACGCGCGTGGCGGCGGCGCGCGCACGTGGCGACCAGCCCTCGGGCGGGCTGGCCAGCAGCCTGTCGAGATCGGCCAGCGCGGCGCGGTAGATCGCCGGGCGCGAGTCGTCGGGGTAGTCGGCGTTGGGCTGCGGCACGATCGCGGCGTCCTCGGTGGCCTTGATCGCCGCTGCGTAGCTCGGCTCGGCGTCGCTGGCGGGGGTGGCGTTGCTGGCGGGCTTCAGCAGCGGGTTCGGGAAATCGAGCGGCATGCCCAGGCCCAGGCTCACGAGGCCGTGCAGAAAGTGGAAATCGGGCATCGGCGCAGACAGCTTATCCCACTTCTGAAAAATCGCGGGGCGGGCGTCGACCAGCGCCAGCTCGGCGCGGGCCAGATCGTAGCGCCCGGCGCGCGCGGCCTCCTGGGCAAGCTGCAGGTGGTTGGCGTTGGTGAGCAGCGCGTAGGTCCAGGGGATCCAGAAGTTCGCGAAGATCTTGCGGCGCGCGTCGAGCCGGTCGGCGGCAGCGGCGGCGGTGTAGTCGGCGTAGGCGCTGCTGTAGAGCGCGGCGAGCTCATTCCAATCGTGCAGGCCACGGCTCTTCTCCTGCAGCGTCAGCCCGAGCACCAGGTACATGCGCGCACGCCAGTAGCGGTAGCCCACCTGGCCATCGGCCGGCATGCGCTGGCGATCGGCGGCCACCAGCGCCTCGGAGGCGTCGGCGATTGCCTGGCGCATCCAGATGCTGTAGTCTTCGTCGTGGTAGTCGCCATCGGGGCGCGCGCCGGGGCGCGGGCTGTTGCGCAGGCTGAAGTTCAGCAGCGAGCGCGTAGCGTAGGCGCTCGGCAGATCGGCGCCGCCCATCTCGATCACGTGGGTGTAGCGCTCGAGCGCGCTGCCGATCGCGGCGCTGTAGCCAGGCGATGGGCCGCCTTTGCGCGCGGCCGGGTACTGGGTGCTGTCGAGCCAGAATGCCAGCCCCTGCAGCGCTGGGTAGGTCGGGTCGCGCGGGTCGAGATCGGCCGCCGCAGCCAGCAGGGCTTTGGCGCTGCCCCACGCGCCCATCTGGATGCTGCTCCAGGCCTGGCCGGTGTAGGCGCGCGGGTCGGCGGGGCTGGCGGCCGCGAGCTGCTGGAACGCGTTCATGGCTTGCAGCAGGGCGGTGGCGCGCTCGGGCTGGCCCACCGGAGGCTGGTCGATCTGGCCGATCGCCAGCCAGGCCGCCGCCTCGCCGCGCTCGGCAAGGTCGCGGTCCTTGGCCTCGGCGCCGCTCGCCGCCACCGCCTGGTACTCAACGATCGCGGCGGCCAGGTCGCGCCACGATTGGCCGCGAATGGCGTCGACGCCAAGCGGCAGCCCCTGGCGGTCGGGGGCGTTTAGCGCGCCGGCCAGCGCCGAGCCGCGGCTGTAGCAGGCGTCGGCGAGCTGCAGCACGGTTGGCGCCTGCCCTGCGGCGATCGTCGGCGGCGCGCGCTGCTGCAGGTCGATCGCCGCGTCGGGCGTGGTTCGCGCCAGCGCGCCGGCCAGCGCAGCGCAGTCGGCCGGGCCAGCCGGCAGGCCCAGCGCGCTGGCATAGTTGCCCAGCGCGTCGCGGTAGTGCGGCTCGGCCGCGACGGGCGGCAGCTGGCGCGCCAGCAGCGTATCGACGGCGCCGAGATTGGCGTAGAGCCCGGGCCGCTGCGCGCTTGCCGGCGTGGGCGCCACACCGGCGGCGCAAGCGTCGTCGGCCGGGCGCCGGCCCAGCGCGCGCTCGAAGTCGTCGCGCGCGCGGCCGTAGTCGCCGCGCGCCAGGTAGGCGAAACCGCGAAACGCATAGCCGTCGCTCTCGCCCGGCCGCAGGCAGATCACCTGGGTATAGCTGGCGACCGCCTGCTCGATTGGCGCGCAGCCTGCGGGGTTGGCGGCGCACGCCCCCGAGGCCAGCGCCTGCTCGACCAGCCGGTTCCCGCGCACCAGCGCGTTGTACCAGCGCAGGGTCGTGCCGGTATGCCAGCCCAGCAGCACCAGCCCGGCCAGCGCCACTATCGCCAGCAGGGTTCGCAGCATGTACGGCAGCCGCAGCGAAACCGCCAGGCGCAGCGGGCGCGGCGGCGCGTACAGCGTCAGCGCCAGCAGAAAGCCGCCCGCCAGCACCGGCGTAGCCAGGTCGGGCCGCATTCCCAGCGCCCCCAGGTCGATCCGGCCAAGCAGCACGCCGGCTGTCAGCCCCGCGCCCACCAGCGCGGTCGCAATCAGCGGCACCGGCGCGTCGGCGGTGTGGCTATTGGCGCCCAGCGGCTGAGCCACAAACCACCACAGCAGCGGGATGAGCAGGCCAGGCGTGGCAACCACATACAGGTTGATCAGCGAGTAGCCCAGCAGCATCGGCTGGTTGAGCGGCCCCGGCCACAGCACCAGCAGCGCGAGCAGCGCCAGCGCGTACAGCAGCGTCGCCAGAAAGCACATCCCCCACACGCTGCGCACGATCTCGACGCTGAAGTGGCGCGCCGGCCGGTGCAGCCGCCGCCCAAGCTCGTCGCACAGCTCGGCGTAGTTCGTCAGCGTGCCGGGGAGCAGCAGCGCGTGCGAGCCAGCGGCGCGCGGCCGCACCAGCGTGCCCGAGAAGTCGTGCAGCAGGTAGCCAAAGGCGCGCCGGTCGATGGCGATCAGGCTGTCGATATCGGCCAGCGCGATGCTCTGCGTGCCCGGCTGGGCGGGCGCGAGCGCCGCCGCGCGGCTGCCCGCCAGCCGCACCAGCCCACACTGCAGCCGCCTGACGATCCAGCGCAGATCCTGGCGCACCCACAGCACCGCGTCCATCAGCGAGCCCTGGCCGGCCGGGCCGCGCCAGTTCAGCTCGTAGCGATTCAAGATCAGGCGGCCGGGGCGGCGGCTCTGGAACTGCGCCGGCGACGAGAAGCCGATCACCGTCAGGCCCAGCACGGTGTACGACAGCATGTAAAAGCCCATGATCCACAGCAGCCGCCGGGTGGCGCCCAGCGGGTCGAGCGGCGGCGGGCTGGGCTGCAGCTTCACCCGGCTGCCGGCGAGCTGCGTCAGGTTGAGCACATTGAACGAGCCGATGTCGAGCGCCACATTGCCCGAGATCCGCCCCGCCACAAGGTCATTGGTCACGGCCGAGCTGGCCGGCCCACGCGCCAGCGCGTTGGGGAAGCGGGTCATGTCGACCAGCGGCGGCGGGAAGGTCAGCTCGGTCTGCGTCTGGATCTTAACATCGCTGGGCAGCTGCACGGCCAGCAGCAGGCCAACCAGCAGGTAGGCCGGCAGAAACACCGCCGCCGAGACGCGGAACAGGCGCAGCAGCGGGTGTTCGAAGCGCTGTGGAAAGTGGCGCTCGGCGATGCCGTCGAGCAGCACGCGAATGCTGTGGCGCTGCTCGTCGCTCAGGCGCGGCGCGCGCTCGGCGCGCCACAGCTGGTGCGCCAGCCCGCTCACCGCCAGCGCCGGGTCGAGGCTGGCGCTCTCGTCGCCCTGCAGCGTAGTGACGTTCTGCCACGCGGCCAACGCCTCGCGGCAGTTCTGGATGGCGAGGTCGTCGAAGGTGGTGGCCATGCGGGCGTCGCGGCGTGCATCGGCCGTGGCGGCGCGCTGGGCGTTTGCCAGCGCCAGCGCGCTCAGCGTGCGCGCCTGCTGCGTCGGCGCCTGCTGCCGCACAAACACCGGCAGCGCGCTGTTCAGCACCTCGACGGCCTGCTCGGATTTTTCCTGCGTCGCCAGCACCTCGCCCAGCTCTAGCCGCCACACCGCCTGGCGCCACGCGCGCATGATCGTGCTGGGGCGCGCCAGCAGCGCCTCGTAGCCTGCGGCGGCGGCATCGTAGGCCCCCATCAGCACATACAGCCGCGCCAGGCGCTGCGTCACCTCGCCATAGCTGTCGTCGTCGCCGCGTGCCAGCGCCAGGGCGCGCGCCCGGCGGTAGGCGCTGACGCTCAGCACACACAGCCGCGCCACCGTCCAGTCCTGGCCGCGCCCAAGGTTCTGCAGCGCGCCGGGGATGTGTAGCTCGCGCACGCCCTGGCGGATCAGCACAAACAACAGGTACAGCGTCAGCGGCAGGCGCACCAGCGCATCCCAGATCAGGTGCAGCCACAGGATGAGGCCCGCCGGGCGGGGCGGCCGGTCGGCGCCGGCGTCCATGCGCCGGGCGATCGTGCTATACGCATCGCCCAGCGCCACCAGCGTGCGCTCCAGCTCGATCAGCTCGGCCGGCGCCTGCGTACCGCCCGCGTCGGGGCGCCAGCCGCGCTCGCGCGTGTACACAAGCGCGCGGCTGCGGCGCAGCGCGTACTCGGCGGCGCGCAGGCAGCTCAGCGCCGCCGACCAGCTGCCGGTAGCGTTCGACTGCGATGGGTCGAGCGCGCGCGTTGCCAGGCCGCGCAGCAGCTGCGCCTGAACCAGTGGGTCGTGTACCTGCTCGCGGATCCGCGCCGCGCTGTCGAGCTGCGGCGCCACCGGCGGGCGCGGCGCGGTCGCCTCGGGCTGGGCGTCGCTCAGGTCGCGCGCGGCGTCGGCGAGGTCGAGGCCGCGCAGCAGGTGCGCCCAGCGGAAGCGCGCGCTGTACTCGCGCACCTGCGCGTCGTCGTCGGCCGAGAGCTCGAGCCGCTGAGCGGCCTGCACGTCAAGGTCGCGACCCTGGCGTGCCAGCTGGCGGCGGACAAACGCGCCAAAATCGCGGTGGTACAGCGCGTAGGTGCACGCGTCGCCGTCGCCCTGCGCCGTCACAACCGCCTTCAGGTGCTGGTTCAGCGCCGCCTGGATCTGCGCGGGCGCGCGCGCGGTGAGGCAGGCCAGCAGCGCCAGGTTCAGCGGCGCAAACGCGATCGCCAGCGCCGCCAGCACATCGGCATCGGCGTCGTTCGGCGCGGCGGCCATATCGCGGCGCACCTGCTCGAGCGTAGCGGCGTACGTGCCATCGAGCACCCCGGCCAGCGTACCGCTGTCGAAACGCAGCAGCGCGCTCGGGTCGGTCGCCGGCTGCTGTGCGTCGGGCTCCAGCGCGGCGCGCAGCGCATGCGCGTAGCGCCGCACAAACAGGAAGTTGCCCTGGCTGGCCGCCACCGCCTCGCCCACAAAGGCTTCGCGGCTGCTGCCGCCATAGCGCGCCGTGTCCAAGCCGGCGGTGGCGAGCAGCAGCGTGAAGCGATCGGCCACCGACGCGGGCAGCTGCGCCAGGAAGCGCTCGCGGAAGAACGTTTCGATGTCGCGCAGGTTCAGCTCGCGAAACGTCGCCGCCGCGCCGGGCAGCGGCACCGGGTCCTGCAGGTCGATCACCCGCACGCCGGCCTGGGTGCGCAGCGACTGCACTGCCGGGCCGGGCCGGGCCAGGCAGATGATATTGACCCACGGCGGCAGATCCTGGGCGTCGGCCAGCACGCCGACAATATTGCCGTCCTGGCCGCCATCCCACTCCCACGCGCGGTCGAGCCCGTCGATCACAATCACCAGCTGCGGGCTGCGCTCGGCGCGGTGCTGCTCGTTGTAGGCGCGCAGCGGCTCGCGCACGGCCTGGCGGAAGGCCTCGCGTGGGTGCATCCCGCCGATATTGAGCGTCAGCACCTTGACGCTGGTGGGGCCGGCGGCCTGGTTGATGTTCGCACTGGCCTGGATGTGCACCTGCTGCTTGCGCACCGTGTCGGGCAGGCTGTAGCCTTCGCCCAGCACGTCGTAGAGCTGCTGCGCCAGCGCGTCGCAGAACTGGTAGGGGTTGTCGTCGCCGGCGAGGCCGCAGAAGTGCGCCAGGTACGGCACATCAGCGCCCAGGTTCTCGCGCACCAGCTGCGCCGCCAGCGCGGTTTTGCCCACGCCCGGCACGCCCACCAGCACAAGCATGCGGTTCTGCACCGCAAGAAACTTGGCGATCTCGCTGCGCACGTACTCGCGGCCAACGAAATCGTTCTCGTCGGGTCGCAGCAGCTGCTCGTCGACATTCTGCAGCAGTGTTGTCAGCGTGGTCGATATCGGCGTGGCCATGCGGCAGTACTCCTCAGTGCCCCCTCGCCCTTACAAACGCTGCGCCGGGCGCTTTTACGGCATGTGCTTCAAGTCTATCCATCGGCGGCGCGCGCGCCCGATCAAATCAGCAGCGAAGCGGGTGCGAAACCGCACGATTTGCCGGTATCCACGCCAGATGGTATCATCGGCGCCGAGTGCAACACAGCCAAAGGTGGCCGCCATGACCAAGCTGCTGATCATCCTGAACCCCTGGGCCGGCCGCGGTACCGCCGGGCGGCGGCGCCCCGAGATCGAGGCGGCCCTGCGCGAGAGCGGCGCCGACTACTCCGTGCTCACCACTCACGCCCGCGGTGGCGCAACCGAGCTGGCGTGGCAGGGCGTCGAGCACGGCTACGACCGGATCGTCGCGATCGGCGGCGACGGCACAATCAACGAGGTGGTGAACGGGATCAAAGGCGCCGAGGCCAACCTGGGGCGGCGCGCGCGGCTTGGCATCATCCCGCTTGGCACGGGCAGCGATTTCATCAAGGTGCTGGATGGCTTCGAGGCCAACGATATCGCCGGCGGCGTGCGCCGGGCCGTCGGCGACCGCGCGCGGCCGATCGACCTGGGCCGCGCCCAGGTGGGCGACGACCAGCCACGCTACTTTATAAACGCTCTGGGAATGGGCTTTGATGCGCAGGCCGCCGCCGAGGCGCTCAAGCTCACCAAGCTGAAGGGCCTGGCGGTGTACCTGGTAGCGATCATCCGCGCGCTGGCGAACTACAAGGCCCACCCGATGACCGTCGAGTACGACGGCAGCCGCGTGCATCGCCGCCTGCTGTTCGCCAGCGTGGCCAACGGCCGCTGCCAGGGCGGCGGCTTCTGGCTCACGCCCGAGGCGCTGATCGACGACGGCCTGCTCGACCTATGCCTGGTGGACAATTTGCGGATCGACCAGATCGTGCGGCGCCTGCCCAGGGTGATGGAGGGAACCCACACGCAGCTGCGCGAAGTGACCATGGGCCGGGCGCGCAGCATCACCACACTATGCCCGGCCGGCATGCCCGTGGCCACCGACGGCGAGGTGATCGCCACCGACGCGCGCCAGGTGACGGTCGAAACCCTGCCGGCGGCGATCGAGGTGCTGGGGTAGGCCCGAAGCTCGTACGGCGTGCGTCTGCGCGCCGCAAAGATTACGGGTAGCAGTAGTATAGAATCGGCCCTGCGACCGATGCGCGCGTAACTCTTTCAGCCAAGGCCGCATTATAGAGAGTAGACGCGAATGTGAGAGCGCAAAGGGAGCAGGGCAATGGCACAAATCATCTGTTTCGCCGATAACGCCGCAGTCGCCAGCGCGGTGCAGCAGGGGCTCGGCGAGGGCAACCACGCGGTTCACCTACTCTCGGCTTCGCAGCTCACCAGCGAGCTACGCCAGACGGTGCAGCGCATCGCGCCCGACGTGATCCTGCTCGAGCTCTCGCACGCCACCGACAACCCGCACCTGTACTTTTTCCTCCGCGCCGACCGCATCACCCGCAACACGCCGATCATCCTGGTGTCGGCGGCCGGCAAGCGCCTGGCGCAGCAGGCCGAGATCCTCGGCGCCGACGGCTACATCGAGCGCCCGCTGATCAGCGAGCAGCTGCGCAGGGCGGTGACGCCGCACCTGGCTCGCCAGCACGTCGCCGCCGCCTGACACACCGGCGGCCTGGCGCCGGCTCCACGCTACTCTTCCACCACAAAATTGCTCCCGACGATATCCTTGGCGCGCTTCTTTGGCTCGACCGAGCGCTGGGCCACCTCGGCCACGTGCTGAATCGGGTGGCGCGCAGTGCTGACAATCGCGATCGAAAGGCTCATGAACGGGTAGCGCGTCGGCCGGCCCTGCCGGTCGGCGGCGTCGATATAGCCGACCTTGCGCGTGGTCGGGTCGTAGAACAGCGGGCTGAGCAGATCGAAGTTGCGGATCGCGTAGGCGGCGATCGGCTCGGCGCGATCGGGCGTGGTGATCACCACAAAATCATCGCCGCCAATATGGCCCACAAAGTCGTCGTAGTTGCCCTGCTGGGCCACGGCCTCGAGCAGCACATTGGCCGTCTGGTGGATCACGGCGTCGCCCTTCAGGAAGCTGTAGGTATCGTTGTAGGCCTTGAAATTATCGATATCGGCGTAGCACACCGCGAACGGCACGCCCTGCTCGATCCGGCGGCGCAGCGCGCGCTCGATCGCGATATTGCCAGGCAGGCGCGTCGAGGGGTTGGCGCCGGCCTCGCGCTCGTAGCGGCGCAGCGCGGCGCGCACGCGCGCCTGCAGCTCGGCCGGGCTGAACGGCTTGGTCACATAATCGTCGGCGCCGAGCTGCAGGCCGCGCACTTTCTCGGGGGCGCTATCGCGCGCCGAGAGCAGAATAATCGGCGTGGTGGCGGTGGCATTGCGGGCGCGCAGCGCCCCTAGCACCGAGAAGCCGTCGATGTCAGGCAGCAGCAAGTCGAGAATGATCAGGTCGAACGATTGCTTCTGCGCGGCCATAAGCGCCGCCGCGCCATTCATCGCCTGCACCACCCGGTAGCCGTCCTGCTGCATGCGCAGCATCAGGATGCGCTGGATGTCGGCGTCGTCGTCGACGATGAGCAGCGTGGGGGTTTGGGTGTCGGCGGCGCGGGCGGCGGCAATCACGCTATTGATCCGCGACAGAAGCGCCGCGTGCGGCATGTTCAGCACCAGCAGATCGGCATGCCCATCGGTCAGCGGCTGCTGCGGCACCGCCAACAGCAGCGGGATGGTTTTGGTATCGGGGTCTTCGCGCAGCACCTTGGTGATCTGCGCGGCGCCGATCAGCGGCAGTTCGCTGTCGATCACCACCAGGTCGGGGCGCTGCGCACGCGCCAGGTCGATGCCGTCGATGCCATTGATCGCCTCAAGCACGCCGTAGCCGGCCTGGCGCAGCATTGGTGCGATCGGCGCTGCCAGGCTGGGCCAATCACCAATCAGCAGCACCACACCGTTCCCCGACGGGCTGGCATATGTTAGCTGTGCGTTTGTCGATTGTTCCATACGCGAGCCATCTAACTGTGGTTCTGGCACGTCGGGCACCGGGGTGCCCAGCGCGCGGCCGGGTGCCGGTTCGATACCCAGCAGTGTCAGCGGGACGGATATCTGAACAACCTGACCCTGCACCATATGATGCTTGAGCAATACTTCGACATAGCCGCTGATGCGCAGGTAGTTGCGCTCGATCGTATCAAGTAGATCACGCGCGGTTGGGTCGAGCGCGGCGCGCTGCGGGTGGCGCAGCAGGTCGATCGCCCCACGCAGTGCAGTGAGCGGCGATACAAGCGTATGAATAAAGCGATCTTGGTTATCCGACGACGGCTCGCTCATACTAGCACATCTGCGCAGCGTGTGGCGGCTAGCCGCCTGGCGATTGGCACGCTATGCCAGCGACGGCTCGGGCAGCAGCCGCTCGAGCTCGGCCACCAGCTCGTCCGACGCGATCGGCTTGCGCAGATAGCGCACCGCCCCGGCTGCCAGCGCGCGCGCTTCGTCGTCGCCCTGCTCGTCGCCAGCTGTCAGCACCACCACGCGCACCTGCGGCAGCTGCCGCAGCCGCCGCAGGATCTCGTAGCCATCCACATCGGGCATTCGCACGTCGAGCAGTACCAGGTCGGGCCGCTCGCGCTCGATCAGTTCCAGCCCGCTACGGCCATCGCCGGCCTCTAGCACGTCGAAGCCGCCACGGCGCAGCAGCCGCACCAGCGTCGGCCGCACATGGTAGTCGTCGTCCATCACCAGCACGCGCCGCCCCGGCGAGCCGATCAGCCGGCGCACCTGGCCAAGCAGCTCGGCGGTGGTGAAAGGCTTCGCCAGGTACGCCACGCCCAGCGCGGCGCCGCGCTCGTGCTCGCCACTGGCCGAGATCAGCAGCACCGGCAGATCGCGCGTAAGCGTGTCGCTGCGCAGTACCTGCAGCACATCAAAGCCGTCAAGGTCGGGCATCATGATGTCGAGCGCAATCAGCTTGGGCTGAAGAAAGCGCGCCAGCTGCAGCGCCGCAGCGCCACCATCGGCTTCGGCCACCTGGTAGCCGGCGCTTTCGAGCATCCCGCGCAGGATCTGGCGCGTCGCCGCGCTGTCGTCCACCACCAGCACAACCGGCAGGTTTGGGTCGACGCGCGACGCGACGATTGGCTCGCTCTGGTCGGCCAGCGGCAGGGTGAAGGTGAATGTCGCGCCCTGGCCAAGCGCACTATCGAGCCAGATCCGGCCACCGTGCTCTTCCACCAGCGCCTTGCAGATCGCCAGGCCCAGGCCGGTGCCGCCGACATTGCGCGTCAGCGAGCTGTCGATCTGGTGAAATTTCTCAAAGATCCGCACGTGGTCCTCGGGCGCAATCCCGCGCCCGTGGTCGCGCACCGCGAAATAGATCGCGCCGCTGCCCTTTCTGGCCGAAAGCTCGACCTGCTGGCCCGGCTCGGAAAACTTAATCGCATTCGAGAGCAGGTTCGTCAGGATCTGCAGCGCCCGGTCGCGATCGGTGCTCACCGGCGGCAGATCGCCGGGCGCCAGCACGACAATGCCGATGCCACGGCTCGCGGCGATCGATTCGACCTCTTGCGCGGCGGCGCGGCACAGGTCGGCCGGGTCGAGCGAGACGCGCCGCAGCTGGATCGAGCCCTGCTCGATCTTGGAGATATCGAGAATATCGTTGATCAGCCGGATCAGGCGCTCGCTATTTTTCAGCGAGATCTCGAGCAGCTCGCGGGTGCGATCGGCCAGCGCGGGCTGCTGCGGCCGGCCCAGCACCAGCTGAAGCGAGCCGCGGATCGACGTCAGCGGCGTACGCAGCTCGTGCGACACGATCGAGACAAAATCAGTCTTCATGCGCTCGACCTCGCGCTCGCGCGTGATGTCGCGGAACACCAGCATGCGCCCCAGCAGCCGGTCGTCGCTGCCCAGCACCGGCGCGCTGAAGCACTGCAGCAGCCGTGGCTCGGCGCGAATCACGTTCAGCTCGATCACCGCGCGCTCCTCGGCCGAGGCCAGCAGCGGCGTGATCCAGGCTTCAAAGGCGCGGCTATCTTCAAAGATCAGCCGGAACATGGCGCGCAGCTGCTCGGGGCTGCGCCCGATCACGTCGCGCTCGGCCAGGCCAAAGAAATACTTGGCGCGCCGGTTGATCATGGTAGCGGCGCCGCGCGGGTCGAGCATCACAATCGCGTCGTTGCTCGCGTCCACCAGCGCGCGCGTGCGCTCCTGCTCAAGCTGGCTGCCGGCCGGCTGCTGAGCACTGGCGATCCGGCTCGCCAGCATCTCGGCCAGATCGGCCAGCAGCTGCTGCTCGCCGGCCGGCAGCGTGGGCACGGCCAGCACCTGCAGCACGCCCAGCAGGCGCGCGCCGCTGATCAGCGGCAGGGCCAGCGCCGAGCGTTCGTCGGCGGCGGCGCCAGCCGGGCCGGGCCAGGCATCGCCCCAGGCCGGCGCGCGCAGCTGCGCGGCCCGCACCGCCGCCAGCGCGGCGCTACCGTCGAGCACGAGCGGCTCGGCGCGGCGCGCGCCCGGGCGCGGCAGCTCGGCGGCCGGCACAAGCTCACGCAGCTGCGGGCTGAACAGCAACACCGCGCCGCCCGCCAGGCCGAGCACGGCCAGCACCTCGGCCAGGGCGCGCTCAAGCGCTTGGCGCAGCCGATCGGCAGGCGCGCGGCCGACTGCCTCGATCGCGGCCGCGGCAGACAGCAGCCGGCGATAGGCTGGCTCGCGGATCTCGCTCATGGATCTGGCGTGCTCGCCAGCAGCGCGCCGATCTCGCTGCCGAGCGTAAATGTATCGAACGGCTTGACGATATAGCCCAGCGCGCCGAGGTGCATGCCAGCCTGCATCTCGAACTGCTGCGAGCGCGCGGTGAGAAAGATCACCGGAACGTGGCGCGTGCGCGGGTCGGCCTTGAGCTGCTGGCACACCCCCAGCCCATCGAGCCGCGGCATCATCACGTCGAGCAAGATCACGTCGAAGGGCTCGCGCCGCGCGGCCTCGAGCGCGGCAAGCCCATCGCCAACGACCGCCACCTGATGGCCATCGTCCTCCAGGGCGATGCGCGTGACGAACTGGATATCGGGCTCATCTTCGGCAAGCAAAATCTTCATACGCATTGCAGGCTGCCAAACACAGCCACCGATTGGCGGGTGGCGTCGCCGGCGAGCCAAGCCAACCATCGAACGAATCGGCGACGCTACTGCGACTCGGACTCTTCCATCAGCGCCAGCTGGCGAACCACCTCTTCGACGGCAATGCGCTGCTTGCGGTAGAAATCGGATTCGCTCATGGCCAGGCGCTCAGCGATATCGCGCGTGCGCTTGCCCTGCAGGAAGCGCAGCTCGAGGATATTGTACAGCAGCCACTCCTGCGCCGAAGGGTCGAGCTGGTCGTCGGGCCGCAGGTTCTCGATCGCCTGGCGCAGCACCGCCTGCAGCGCGCGGGTGGGGCTGCCGCCCTGATCGCCGATCAGCCGGCGCACCGTGCGCAAACCCAGCAGCGGGCTATCGGAAAGCTTCGGCCCGCCCCAGTAGTGCGTCAGCGCGTCTTTCACCAGCTGCGGGAACTCGGGCAGCAGCGCCACCTCGGCCTCAAGCGTATCGAGCGAGGCCGGCGTGGCCTGCTCGAGCCGGGTATTCAGCACCTGCAGCAGCTGCATCTCGGGGCCCATGCCGCGCAGGGTATCGAACAGCCGCTGCTGCATCTGCACCGTCGCCAACGCCAGCTCCATCTGGTGCGCCAGCACGCCGATCAGCCGGCGCGCCTCGGGCGTCAGGCCGCCCTGCGGGTAGGCCACGCCGAGCGCGCCCAGGAAATCGCCCTCGGGGCTGCGCAGCGGCAGCATGCAGAAGCCATCGTAGCGCAGAAACATGTCGAGCGGCGGGATTGCGCCAGGCTCGCCGGGCGCCGCCGCCTGCAGCCGGGGCATCATCTCATTCAGCGGGTGCTCGGCCACAAACCGCTTCACCAGGCGGCGCGCGCCCACCAGCGTTTTGACCATATAGCTATTGGCGTCGTCGGGCGCGGCCACGAACCCGGTATCGACGCGCAGCGCGCCGCAGATCACCACCAGCGTATTCTCGAGCAGGCTGCGCAGATCGGCGTAGGTGAAGGTGTTGCGTGGCAGCGTGCGCAGGTAGTCGATCTCGGCGCGATCCTGCCGGTATACCAGCGCGTCGAGGTACGGCTTGATCTTGCTGACAAATATCGGCATCAGCACAGTCATAATCATCACGCCAAAAGTGAGCAGCGTTTCGAGCGGCAGCCCAACCGTTTTCGCCAGCACCGGCGTGCTGCGCAGAAACAGAATGATCGTCACGCCGACGAACGGGCCATACAGGCCCCAGCGGATGAAGTCTTGCTTGATCAGCCGATCGGGCAGCAGCAGGCCCTGGAAGGCGATGCTGTAGACCATGATCGTGATCATCATGGCCACGCCAGCCGCGCCCATGGCCGAGAGCAGCAGCACGACGTTGTTCGACAGGAAATCGTAGGTTCCGGCGATCACCAGGTAGGGAAACACCGCCAGCCCCGGCGCCAGAAACGTCGCGCCCAGGTACGTCAGGCGCCGCCGCAGCGTTGGCGTAAGCGCCAGCCGGCGCACCTGCCACACCGCCCACAGGCCACCGCCAATCGTGATCGCGAAGTAGATCGCGAACAGCCCGAACAGCGGCCCGGCCCCGAACTGCGCCAGCGGCCCGCGCGCGATCCCGCCGCGCAGCAGCAGGTCGCCGCTGAGCGCCAGCGCAAAGAACCCCAGGCTCAGGCCGTAGCTCAGCGCCACCAGCCAGCGCCTGCGGCGGCTGAGCAGGCCGCTATAGCTCAACAGCGCGTCGGAGAGATGCACATAGCCGGCGGGCACCAGCGTAATGCCAAGCCACTGCGCGCGCAGTAAAAACTGGATCGTTGCGTCGTGCTCGGCCTGGCCAAGCAGCACATCGCCGCCGGACACAATCACTACGCCGGTCAGCAGCACGCAGAGCGCGCGCGCGATCGCGGTGTGCCAGTTCTGGAGTGCAATATAGGCCAGGAGCGAAAACGCGACGATCAGCACCGACGCCGAGAGTAGATCGTTAAGTCGCAGCAAAATGCTCGTAAGCAGAGATATTCGCTCCATATGGGTTGCTATTGTCGTAGAGGATGCACGCCGAGCTGGCATTATTATACCACGCGCTACTTTATCGCTAAGCGGCGCCGGTTTTTACCATCGGCGGCAGTGCGCGCAGGCAGATAGCCGTGCTGCGCGCATGCCGGCCTAGCCAAGCTTGGCCAGCTCCTCGGGCATGCGCAGGCCCTCGATATGTGCTACGCCGGGCGGCGCAGTGAGGTTGAAGTTGGTGATCAGGCGCTGCAAGTCGGTGAGCTTGCGCTTGTAGGCCACCTGCAAGCCCGCGCGCGCCGCTGGCGTCTGGTGCGGCCAGCGCCGGCGCGCGTCGTCGAGCCAGGCGGCCACCCGGGCGCGCTCTTCGTCGATCGCGCGGCGCGCCTCCATCCATGGCGGGGCGAACCCCGCAGTTTTAAGCATGCGGTAGCCCAGCCGATCCTCTGCCGGCACCAGCTCGTCGGCATCGAGCTGCAGCGGCTGGCCCTGGCCGGGCAGGTTGTCGAACAATCCCTCGGCCTGCGCTTTGCCGATGATCTGGTCGAGCAGGGTGTGATGATTCGGGCGGCGCAGCACCGGCGGCGCCTCGGGCCGCGCGGGCTCGTCGCGCTTTGTGTCGTCACTCATCGCGGCGCTCCTTCGGTAGCAGTCGTCATTGATTGTTCATTATATCACAAGTGTGGTAGTGCCAGACTACTTGAAGCGGATGGTAGGCGCGCCGGCGCCACGCCAGGCGGCGAGCAGGCTAGCCCTCGGCGGGCTTATCCTGCTGCTCGCGCAGAAACAGCAGGAACGTGCGAGCCTGCTTTTTGTACTCGGGCGAGAGCGCATCGTAGAGCGAAAGAAACGCATCGCGCTCGCGGCTCGAGGCCGAAAAGGTGTAGCCATCCTGCTTGGCGGCCTCGCAGATCAGGTCGAACGCGGTGGTGCGGAACACCGTGCCAAGCGCCTCGAGCTCGCTGACACGCGCGCTGGTGGCGGCCGACTCAATGCTGCCGATATACGAGCCGCTCACGCCGATCCGCGCGCCCACATCGGCCTGCGTCAGCCGATCGCGCTGGCGCTTGCGCTTGAGCACCTCGGCAATGCGTTCATTCAAGCTGGCCATGTTGTCCTCCCAAATGCTGGCATTTGCACTGCGCACAAAGCATACCATGCAGCCTCTGGCGCGTCCAATCTCGCCCTGCCACCTCTTCCGGCTGCGAAAGCGGGCCAGGTGGCGGGGTCAAAGAGCGCGCACGAGCCCCGGCAGCATCCGCCCGGTTGCCCGTGATCGCGCTGTATGCTAAAATGAACGAAATGACATGGTGCGCGACGCCTGCTGAGGAGCGAGTGTATGCCCGATCAACCCGCCCGTAATCCGGCGATCATCCTGGTGGAAGATGAGCCAGATATTCTGATCATCCTGCATCGGCTGATGCGCGATCTCACCGGCGGCTACGATATTGTCACGGTCAACGGCGGCGCCCAGGCGCTGGCCCAGATCGCGCTGCGCCGCGTACCACTCGTGATCACCGACTACAACATGCCCGGCATGAATGGGCTGCAGCTCACCGACGCGATCAAGGAAACCTCGCCCGAGACGCGCGTGGTGCTGATCACGGCCTACGCCACGCCCGAGCTCGAAAAACGCGCGCGCGAGCACCGCGTCGATCACTACCTGCCCAAGCCATTCCCGCTCGACCGGCTCGAGCAGATCGTGCGCGACGTGCTGCGCTGAGCAGCGGGCTTTCAGCGGCGTTTCAGTTTCACGCCATTGTTTCAAGCTTTCTAGCGCGGTAGCATGCCACTCGGCTATGCAGCCGCGCTTTTTTGTGCCTGCAACCGCAGGGCTTATGCGGTGGGGGTCTCGGGCCGGCTTCGCCGCACCAGAATAATGTCTCGGAAGGTCTGCGACCCTCCAGACACCCGCGCGGGGGCCGACCGCCAAAGCCTATCATCAGGAGCTGCTCAATGCTGCAATCGTACCCGGGGCTGTTGCTTGTCGCGATGATTATCCTCACGCTGATCCTGCTGCCCTACCTCAACGACGACCGGCCGCGCGAGCGCACCGGCCGCACCGAAGAGCTGCATATCAAGCGCAAGCACGATTCGTAGAGGCTGCGAGATGCGTTGCAGTGTGGCGGTTTCGGCCCCCCCCCCCCCACGCTGCCTTTTGCGCTCGCTCCGCTGGCGGGCGAGCGGGCCGAAGGGCACTGCGCGAGCCCTGGGCGAAGGCGCCCGGTTCTTGACTCCGCAGGATCGGCGTGCTACGATCGGGCGTACCCTCCAGCGCAGCGCTCTGGCGGCTGCGCGCCACCCGAGGAGCTGCCTGTGGCCACGAACGACCCCACCAGCGGCACGCCGCCGATGATCGGGCGGCAGCTCAGCATCCGCGATTGGCTTGCCTATATTGCTGGCTACCAGTTCGGCGCAGTCGCGCCCTCGCGGCTGGTGCTGCACCACACCTTTGTCCCGACCGTCGCGCAGTGGGCCGGCCTGCGCTCGATGCAGGGCATGCAGCGCTTCTACGCGGGCAAAGGCTGGAGCGCCGCGCCGCATGTGTACGCCGCGCCCGACGGGATCTGGCTGTTCACGCCGCTCAAGGATGTCGGCATCCACGCCGGCACCGGCAATTCGGGCTACACCAACGGCGCATTCTGGTACTCGATCGGCCTCGAGATGGTTGGCAACTACGACAGCGCGCGGCCGAGCGGCGCGGTGTGGGAGAACGCCAAGGCGGTGATGGGCGGCATCGCGAAGCGCCTGGCGATCGCACCGCGCCAGCTGATCTCGTTCCACCGCGACTACACCAACCAGAAGAGCTGCCCCGGCTGGGCCGTGACCAAAGACTGGGTGTTTGGCGAGGTCGATGCGTGGCTGGCCAACACCACCCCGCCGCCGCCGCCGCCGCCTGGCCCGATCGGCACACCCACCCCGGATCGCGAGGCGCTGATCGAGGCGCTGATGGAAGAAAGCTACAAGCGCCGCGGCGAGGGCTACAACAGCGACTGGGCGTTTCACCAGTACGCCGTGCAGAATGGCCTGGGCTTTCCGATCGGCCGCAGCGCCCAGCTACAGGCCGACGGCAAGAGCTACGCCCACCAGCCGTTCGCGCGCGACACGCTCTACAACGAGGTGCCAAACTGGGGCGACGTGCGGCGCCTCTCCGAGCTGCTGCGCGGCAGCATCCCGCCGGGCGGGCTCGGGCGCGCGCTGCTCGACGCGACCTACCGCGCCGGCGGAGCGACATTCCACGCCGACTGGGCCTTCCACCAGTACGCGATGATCAGCAAGCTCGGCCCGCCGCTCGGCGAAAGCGCGACTATCACCGTCGACGGCGCACAGTACAGCTTCCAGGTGTTCGCGCTCGACACGCTCTACAATCGCGTGCCAAACTGGAGCGACATTCACCGCGTCAGCGAGCTGGCCGCCAGCGCCGACGCCGCCTCGGTGCGATTGCGCGACGCGCTGCTGACACAAACATACGCCCGCTCGGGCGCGGTGTACCACCCCGACTGGGCATTTCACCAGCTGGCGCGCAGCTGGAACTTGGGCGCGCCGCTGTCGGATTCGTACCGCGTGGCGGTGGGGTCGGCGCAGTACGCGATCCAGGTGTACGCCACCGATACGCTGTATAACGTGGTGCCAAACTGGAGCGACGTGCGCCGGCTCAGCCAGCTGGTTGCCGGCGCGCCGGCCCGCCCGGCCGTGCTCTCGGATCGCCTGGCGCCACGCGCCGCCGCCAGCGAGCCCGGCGCCGCGCCGTTCCACATCCTGCAGTATGGCGCGCCCGAGGCAATGCCAACCGCGTTCGGCGCGCGCAGCGGCTCGAAGATCGCCCTGATCGTGCTGCACAGCGACGCCGGCCCGGCCGACGCCGCGCTGGCAGGCTACCTCAGCCCCGAGGCGCGCGCCATGCCGCACTACTATGTTGCCGCCGACGGCGCAATCTACCAGCTGGTGGACGACGATCTGGCGGCCTGGCACGCCGGCATGGCCGAGTGGCGCGGGCGCGAGCAGAACATCAACCGCGTGAGCCTGGGCATTGCCGCCGAGCGCGGGCCGGCGGGCTATGCCGACGGCCAGCTCGACGCGCTGGCCTGGCTCGTAGGCACGCTGCGCGCGCGCCATGGCCTGCCGGCCGACGCGCTACGGCGCTGGAGCGACCTGAGCCCGGACGACCCGAACGACCCGGCCGAATTTCCATGGGCGCGGCTCCAGCAGCGCCTGAGCGAACGGAGGTAGCAATGGCAGGCCTTCGCGATGAGCTGAACACAAACTACATCCAGGTGTCGGCGGCCGACACTGTCGCGGCGGTGTATGGCATGCTCGGCGGCCAACAGGCCGAGCGCAGCTACCGCTATGTCGTCTGGCCCGCCGACGGCGCCCAGTTTATCGTGGTGCGCTGGAACGAGATCGAGCAGATCGGCGCGGCCAACCCGCAGGCCACGCTGGACAGCCCGATCGGCGCGCTGGCCGGGCTGCCCGCGCCAGTGGCAGCGATCGAGATCGACAGCATGGGCCTGCGCCAGGCGCGCGAGCTGCGCGACGAGCAGCCCGGCCGGCGGCTGGTGGTGCTAGCGAATGGCGCGGTAGTGGGGCTGCTGACCCGCGAGTACTACGCCGCCGACGGCGCCACCGCCGACCCGTTCGCGCGCGGCGCGGCGGGCCGCCCGCGCGTGCTGATCGACGACGCGCCATCCAAGCGCGGGCAACCCCAGGGCCTGCCGCGCACCACGCCGGCCGAGGCCGCGCCGACCGGCGCCGCGCCCGACGACGAAGCCGCGCCCGACACGCGCGTGATCAACGGCTGGGTCGACGGCGTGAGCGATACAATGCCCATGCAGGTATTCGTGCCGTACGAGCTGAAGTTCGACGTAGACCAGCCGCGCGCGGATGCCCAGCTGATCGTAGGCGGGGGCGGGGCGCTCGGCACGAACATCAAGCGCTACGCCGCCGGCAAAAAGCTGGTCAAGATCCTGATCACGCTCGACCCCGGCGACTTTACGCTGTACGGCGTCGACACGCAAGAGATCGTGGTGCCGACCGAGCCGAACATCGCGTCGAGGAATACCATCACCTTCACGATCGAGGCCAGCAAGACCGGCCCGAACACGCTGAACGCGATCATCTACATCAACGGCAACCTGTTCCAGCGCGTCAAGCTGACGGCGCAGGTAGGCGAGCAGCTGCCGCGCGGCGCCGAGGCGGTGAGCACCGAAGCCAGGGGCCTGACATTCACGAGCGCGGCGGCGCTGCCCGAGCGCCCGCAGGGCCAGACGGTGAACGTGGTGATCATCAACCAGGGCAACGGCTACCAGATCCTGGTGCAGGGCGGCGGCGTGGCACGCGCCCGCCTCAACATCACCGAAAATGCGCTGGCCGACTGGGTGAAGAACGCGCGCGAGACGCTGTTCAACATTGTGCATATGCAGAACGCTGCCGGCGAGGCGGTGTACCAGAACGACAGCACCACGATCGACGAGATCTCGCACAAAGAAGCCATGAAGCAGCTAGCTAGCGCCGGCGCGCTGCTGTTCGATAACCTGTTCCGCAATAACCTCGACGTAAACGCCCAGAACATGGGCAAGCTGCTGACGAGTCTGTCGCGCCAGAACCAGCTCAACATCCAGATCGTCGCCGAGCGCTTCTTTTTCCCGTGGGCGTTTATCTTCGACGGCGACGACGATGATCTCGAGAACCCCAGCCCCGAGCATTTCTGGGGCCTCAAGCACGTCATCGAGTACCTGCCCGAGTTTTCGGTTGGCGACCTGGTAAACTTCGTGCCGACGATCAGCGTCGGCGATACGGTGGACGTGGCGTTCGTGTGCAATAACACGATCGACAGCGACTTCACCGAGTTCGACCCGCCGCTGGTGCGCCGCCAGCGCGAGTTTCTGCGCGGGCTGCCGGGCGTCAGCGTGAGCGATTACCCCACCACTACCGATCTGCTGAAGCTGCTGCGCGGCCCCGACAGCCCACCGCTGATCTATTTCTACTGCCACGCCCTGAGCATGCAGACGGGCGAGGAGGGCGGCACCGACTACTCGCGCATCTCGCTGAGCGATGGGCGGCTGACGCTGGCCGAGGCCAAGCAGAAGACCCGCTCGGCGGCCGAGCCGCTGCGGCAGGCGCCGCTGGTGTTCCTGAACGCCTGCGAGAGCGCCGAGCTCAGCCCGTTCCTGTACGACGGCTGGGTGCCGTTTTTGCTGCTGCGCGGCGCGCGCGGCGTGCTTGGCACCGAGGTCGAGACGCCGGCAGCCTTCGGAGCCGAGTTCGGCCAGGAGTTCCTCAAGCGCTTCACCGCCGGCGGCCAGCCAGTGGGCAAGCTGCTGCGCGACCTGCGCATGGAGTACGCCACCAAGAAGAATAACATTATGGGGCTGCTGTACGCGCTGTATAGCAATGGCGAGGTGGCGATTGCGCGCGGCGCCTGAGCCGGCGAACTGCCTGCTAGTGCAGTAACTCCGTCTGATCCCTTATAAAGCAGGCGATCAGCCGGATTTGGTATAATACTCTTTAGTGTCTATCCGTAAATTGCCATGTCACACAAAATATGGGCGCAGGCAAGTTGCACCAAGGCTAACCAATTGCTGGCCTTCTTACACCAGCGGGTGCGCAGGCTGCGGCGCTTGAGTAACCAGTTGAAGGTGCGCTCAACCACCCACCGCCGCGCCGGAAAACCAGCTTCGCCTGGCACGTCACCAGCCGGCGCAGCCGCTTCGCCGCGTCGTCGCCGATGTTTGATGTGCGGCGTATAGCCGCTCTCCAGGACAAAGGTATGCACATCACTGTAGTCATAGCCGCGATCGGCACAGAAGTGTTGCTGCTGTGTCGGTCGTTTCGCCGCAATCGTGACCACCAGCTCGCGCACCATCGTTTTGTCGGCTGCATTTGCCCCGGTGATCCGCACGGCGATGGGTGCACCGCGCTGATCGACCACCAGGTGGATTTTGCTGCCTGAACGCGCACGGTCGGTCGGATTCTTTCCAGTCGCTTGGCCGCCCAGTGGCGCCGCACCACTACGGCTGTCAATCGATTGCCAGGTCCACTGGATGTGGCGCGTGCGGTTGTAAAAGCGTAGCAGCACCTCCAGTATTTTGGCGAAGCGGCCTTGCTGCTCCCAGACTTGAAAGCGGTCGTGGATGACCGAGCTGCAAACGCCAAACCACGAACGATGGACGGCTTTCCATTGGCAGCCGGTCCACAGGACATACCAGATGCCATTGATAATCGCGCGGGTGTCAGCCCTCGGTCGTCCCGGGCCACGACGGACCGGTTGTTTGGGGAGCAAGCGCTTGATTTTGCGCCACAGCGGGCGTGGCACACGAAAGTAGTCAACGTTCTTCGGTTTTGTGCTAGGATAGCGCATGGCGTAGCCTTTCTGACGATACCGATCTGCACCAGTATTGTCGGGCGGCTACGTCTCGTTGTCCACCCCTCCCCATTTACGGATAGACACTTAGGGCTTACGCAATTGCGCTGTTCGGCTTCCCGAAGCCGTGCATGTTGACGGTACTTTTTGATCATCGTGTGTCCATTTTCCGCGCTACGCGCGGAAAATGGACACGTCCAAAAGCAAAGTACCGCTTTTTTCAAGGGGCTTCTACTACACCATATGAGTGATCAGCCAACCATCTACGAGCTCGCCGGCGGCGACGCAGCGTTTCGCGCGCTGGTCGAGCATTTCTACGCGCGGATCGAGCGCGACCCGCTGCTGCGCCCGATGTTTCCGGCCGACCTAGCGCCGGGCAAACAAGGCCAGTTTCTATTCATCGCGCAGTACTTTGGCGGGCCGGCGCGCTACAGCGCCGAGCGCGGGCACCCGCGGCTGCGCATGCGCCACGCGCCGTTCGCGATCGGCCAGGCCGAGCGCGACGCCTGGCTCGGGCACATGCTCGCGGCGATCGACGAGGTGGGCTTTGCCGAGCCGGTGCGCGGCGCCCTGCGCGAGTATTTTGAGCGCGCCGCCACCTTTATGATCAACCGGCAGGCGCTGCCGGGCATCGAGCTGACAGGCTAGGCTGGCGCGGCGAGGTGCCGTGGTATCTCGCAAGGCCAGCAGCAGCACCAAAGCACAGCGTGCCGGGGCGGCAAAGCCGCCCCGGCACGCTGTGCTTTGGGCCTACTCATGCGCGCCGCTTGGTTCGGCGGCACGCGCCCTGTGCCACGCCTAGAAATGCGACTCGGGCACGTCGTCGCCGCCCCAATCCTGATACCAGCGGTACGTCTCGGAGATCTCGTACGAGCTAGCGTCGCTGTAGCCATACACGTGCAGCCGCCAGGCGCCAACGCCGCCCCAGCCGTACACGCTCTCGTTCGCCCCCGCGCCATTGACGCTGCGCGCCATCTCGCTGAAGCCGCGATACAGATACAGATCGGGGTCGCCGCCCGTCCAGGTAAGGTTGGCCCAGGTATCGATCACGTTGTCGTCGAACAGGCTCCAGATATCGCAGGTGCCGCGCGCCACCGACGGGTCGATGGTATAGCTCAGGAAGTAAGGCACGCGCGGCTTGAGGCTGTCGAGCACCTCGATCTCGATCAGCCGGTCGCGGCGCAGGTTGGGCTTGCAGGCGTCGTGCTGGGGCCGCGGGTCGGAGGCGGCGCGGATCAGGTCGCGGCGCTCATCCGCATCCACCGCATCCATGAAGGCCGAGTCGGAGAGCTTGCGGATGGCGTCGGCCTGGCGGCGCAGGCGCTCGTTCTGGCGCCGGCAGGCTTCGGCTTGCTGCTCGAACAGCTGCTCGTAGTCTTTGTCGGTGCCAGGGGCGATCTGCATGGCGATGACGCTGGCCTCGGCGGCGAAACGGTCGACCGACTCGGGCGGGCCGCTGACGTAGATGCGGAAGTTGCCCAGGCCCTGCGGGTTCGAGAAGTAGGCGATGCCGGTGACATAGCCGTCGTGCTTGAGGTACTCTTTGTACTCGATCGGGATGCCCTTGCGCTCGGGTGTATAGCCGCGCGTGGCAGATGCTTTGCTCATGCGAACCTCCTCGGTGCTGAGAGCTGCCTGTCTCCTAGATCACTAAACGCCCAATTGGCGGCTTTTTGGGCATGCGCGCCGCAGTGCGACACAGGCTGTGTAGTAAACATAGCCTGCGCGCGCCCTAGCGCTGGTTGGCCTGGCGCAGCGCGTCGAGCGGCTGGCCGCTCAGGCAGCGAAACCCAATGTAGCCGTAGGTCTGGTCGGGGCGCAGCGGGTAGCGGCGCAGCGCCTCGGCGCCTTGGTCGCCGGTGTTCCAGCTGCCGCCGCGCACCACCACCGGCGCCGCGCCGCCGCTGACCTGCTCGGGCCAGAACACGCTCAGCGCGCGCGGGTCGGCGTAGGGCAGGAACAGCGACACCGTCCACTCCTGAACGTTGCCGGCCAGATCCTGCACGCCGCTGTCGGGCGTACGATCGCCGGGCGCGGCGCCGGCCGCAGCTGGGCCGGCGGTATGCAGGTTTACCAGGCCCGCGCCAGGCAGCGCAGCGCCGGTAGGGAAGCGCCGCCCATCGGCGCCGCGCGCGGCCCACTCCCACTCGATCTCGGTCGGCAGGCGCCGGCCGATCCAGGCGCAGTACTCGGCGGCCTGCGGCAGCGACACATTCGTGACGGGCAGGCTGGCGATCGCGGCGTCGCAGACGCGCTGGCGATCGTAGATCGGATCATTGGCGCAGCCGCCGGCCGATCGGCACATGCAGTACTGTGCGTTCGTCACCTCGTGGGCGTCAATCGCGAATGGCGGCAGCGCGACGCGCCGCGCCGGGCGGCTCGTGGCAGGCGCGCCTGTGTCGTTCGAGCCGATGGTAGCGGCGCCGCCCGGCACGGCGATGGCGACCGTCGGGCTGAGCCAGATCGCGCGCTGGCGCAGCCAGGCCGGGCGCGCCAGCACCACGCCGCTGGCCAGCACCAGCACGGCCAGTAGCGCCACCAGCGCGCGCAGGTTGCGCACCGCGCGGCCCTGGGCCTCGGCGCGCCGCCGCTCGGTCTCGGCCAGCGCCTGGGCCTGGGCGAGCGCCTGGGCCTGGGCGGCGGCCTCGGAGCGCGCGCGCGCATCGATCGCCGCGCGGCTCGCCTCTACCAGCGCGGTCAGCGCCTCGTCGTAGCCAAGCTCGTCGGCGTCGGGGCGCGCCAGCCAACGCTCGGCCTCGGCCAGCTCGAACTCGTCGAGCAGGCTGGCGCGCCCGCGCCCGCGGCGCAGCCACTCGGCGGCCTTAGCCTCGAGCCGGCGCCGATCCTGCTCGGCCTCGCGCCGCTCAGCCAGCCAGCCGCCCAGCGTCGGCCAGCCGCCGATCAGCGTCTCGTGGGCGATATCGACCTGGCGCGCGCCGCCCTGCGCGCCGCTGAGCGTCAGCAGGCGCTGCTCGGCCAGGTGCTGCACGGTCGTGTCGAGCAGCGCAGGCTCGTCGCCGGCGGCGCGCAGCGCAGCGATCGGCAGCTGGCGGCGGGTGTCGGCCCGGCCATCGCCGAACTGGATCAGCCGCAGAAACACGCGCCGGGCGATCGCCTGCTGCGCTGGCGCAAGCGCGGCCAGCGCGGCGTCGGCGCGGCGCGCCATCACCACGTGCAGGCCGACGCGGCCGCCGTGGCCGTTGGCCTGGCCGCGGCCGGGCAGGATGATCGCCTCGTAGGCCGCCAGCGCGAGCGCGCGGTTCTCGAGCCGATCCCACAGCAGCCGCAGCGTCTCCTGCACGATCGGCAGCACGCCTGGCTCGCCGGCTGCGTCGGCCACCAGCCGCTCGACAAGCGCCGGCTCGACGGTGACGCCAGCCGCGCGCGCCGGGCCAACGATCGCCAGCCGCAGCCCGGCGGCGTCGAGCGGCACAACCTCGCAGCGGTTGCGCTGGATCGTCGGCCACAGCGGCGACACCATCAGGTCGGCGTAGAAGTCGGCCCGCGCCGTCAGCACCACGTAGCAGCCGGCGGCCAGCAGCTCGAGCAGGCGCGCCTGAAATGGCGCGGCCTCGGCCTGCTCAAGCGCGAACAGCTCCTCGAACTGGTCGACGACCAGCAGCAGCCGGGCCTGGCGGTGGCAGGCCAGCAGCGCGGCGGCGCACGCGGCAATATCGGGGCGCTCGCCAGCGGCGTCGAGCGCCTGCGCCAGCGCGGCCAGCGGCGTGGCGCCAGGCCGCAGCGTGCGGATCAGCCAGCCACCCTCGCCAAAGAGCGTTGTGCGCCTGATCGCCGGGATGAGGCCGGCGAACACCAGCGACGACTTGCCGCTGCCCGATGGGCCGATCAGGGCGAGAAACGGGTGCAGCTGCAGGCGCGCCAGCATATCGTGGATCTCGGCATCACGGCCGAAGAACAGGTCGCTGGCGTACTCGCTAAACGGCAGCATGCCCGGGTAGGGGCAGGGCGGCATCGCCGAAGCGGGTGCCGGGCGGCCCGGCAGGGCCGGCGCGTCGAGGTTCGGCGGCGGCAGGCGGCCGACGCGCAGCGCGCCGCGCGCGACGCTCACAAACGTCTCGCGCTCGTCGGGCGCGAGCCGCAGCTGCTCGGCCAGCTTGGCCGCGAGGTCGCGCGAGGGCCGCTGGCCGTCGGATTCGATCTTACGGATCGTGGCGACGCTGTAGGCCACCAGCTGGGCCAGCGCCTCCTGCGAGAGGTCGAGCGCCTTACGCCGCAGCCGCAGCCACTCGCCGAACGAGATCAGCTCGTTCTCTTCCATGGCACTCCACATAGCTAGGGCTTCGAAGCCGCCTGAAAGCAGCTGCGTAAGTCCTGGTCATATCGCATCAGGGCCTGTCGATACCCGGCTCGCACGGTTGCTTCCACTGAAATAAACGAGCCGGAAGGCCGATTATCACTTTTTATCTCACTTTTTGTAGCGCAAACTCATACTTCGTGCGCCCCCCGGCATGCTTCACTTGCGCCAGGTTCAACCTGAAACACAAGGAGCATGCAATGAGCACAGCAACACTCAGCCTGCCGGATCGCGAGGGCTACGAGCTGTTCCGCCGCGCAATCGTCGAGCGCGACAGCCACGCCTGGGCGGTGATCTACACGCGCTACCGCGGCATGCTGCTGGCCTGGTCGTTTCGCTTCAGCAACCGGCTGGGCCTGAACGACCAGGCCGCCGACCTGGCCGACCAGGCGTTCGCCCGCGCGTGGGCCGCGCTCACGCCCGAGCGCTTCGGCCAGTTCCCGACGCTGGCAAGCCTGCTGGCCTACCTGCGCAGCTGCGTCTCGACCACGGTGATCGACGCGGGGCGCAGCAACGCCACGCGCGAGTGCTCGATCGAGGCGCTCGAGCTGTGCGCCGCCGAGACGCCCGAGCACGCGCTGGTGGGCGAGCTTGAGCGCGGCGAGATCTGGCAGATCGTCGGCGCGATGGCCAGCACAGCGCAAGAGCGCACCGTGCTCGTCGAGAGCTTTCTGCACGACCAGCCGCCGCGCGCGATCTACGCCCGCCACCCGGGCCTGTTCGCCGACATCGGCGCGGTCTACCGCACCAAGCGCAATATGCTCGAGCGGCTGCAGCGCAACCGCGATCTACAGCAACTGTATCAGGCGTCATAGACGCTCGTGGCCGCTGGAAGTAGCATTCGGGCCAGGCGACGCGCGTGCTGCACTACGCCGGGGAGGATGCCGTGAGCCAACAGAAGAACGACGCCGCGCGCGCGGCCGAGCTTGAGCTCTACCCGAACCAGGCCAACGCGGCTGGGGTGCCGCTGCGCGGCCAAAGCGGCGAGCAGGCGATCAAGAACTTCCAGCTGATCCTCAGCCGGCTGGCGCCGGCCGAGCGGCAGGCGTTCGAGCGGCTGCGCGCCCAGGCGCTGGCCGAGGCGGAAGCGGCCGAGCCGCTGATCGAGCGCGCGGTGGGCGAGCCGCCCACGCGCTAGCGGCTGCATCCGCGCCAGCCGGCCGCCGGACCCGCCGGCCAGCGCACCAAACTCAGAACCGGCCAGGTTATGGCAAGCCAGCGCGGCGGCGCGGCGATGGGCAACGCTAGATCGCTTCTGTGGTATAGTATGGCTGCCAAACCATGATACAACCTACGTTTCGCGATAAGGAGGTAGCCGATGCACACCATTGCTGGTCGCTTCAACGGGCAGACGATCGAACTCCTCGAAGATGCGCCGGTCGCGAGCGAGGCGTTCGTGCTAGTCACGTTCCTCGAAGGCAGCATGGAGCTCGCCGCCGCGCGCGGGCAGCGCCGCTCGGTGAGCGTGGCGATGTATAACCTCGACGCGTACCGCCAGTCGCTGGCCAAAACCATGGCCAAGCCATCGCCGTCGATCGACCGCCAGCGGCCGTTCAGCGTCGGCGAGGTGATGACGCGCAAGGTGATATCGGTGGCGCCGGGCGCGAACGTGATGGAGGCCATGCACCTGATGCACCAGCACGGCATCACCAGCGTGCTGGTCGAGCCAGGCGACTACGGCGAGTGGGGGATCATGACGATGCGCGACGTGCTGAAGCGCATTGTGAACGCCAACCGCGCGCCCGAGGAGGTGCTGGTGGGCACGATCGCGACGCGCCCGCTGATCTACGTGACGGCCGAGACCAGCCTGCGCGAGTGCAGCCAGCTCATGATCGACAAGAATATCCGCCGCGCGGTGGTGCGCGAGGGCGACGAGCCGGTCGGCATCATCAGCGACACCGACCTGTTCCAGGTCGTCGAAGAGCGCGGCTGGGGCCCGCCCGAGCCAGTTGAGGACGATCACCTGTAGGTCTGCTTGGTTCACTTTACTTTTGAGATGCCCTGCCCGGCTTCGCCAGGCAGGGCATCTCGAAAAGAAATTCGGGGGCGGCTTCGCCGCCCCCGACCCCCACCACGCAGCGCGTGAGCTGCAGAGCGCGGCTTCGCCGCCCCCGAACCCCCACCACGCAGCGCGTGAGCTGCAGGGGGCGACAAAGCCGCCCCCGAACCCCTGACATACAGCGCGTGAGCTGCAGGATTTGGCACTACATGTTGGCAATGATCGCGTCGGCGAAGCCCGAGCAGCTGACCTCGTTGGCGCCGGCCATGAGGCGCGCGAAGTCGTACGTCACGGTTTTGTTGGTGATCGACTGCTCAAGCCCCTTGATGATCAGGTCGGCGGCCTCGCTCCAGCCCATGTAGCGCAGCATCATGTCGCCGCTGAGGATGACCGATCCGGGGTTGACTTTGTCGAGGTTGGCGTACTTGGGCGCGGTGCCGTGGGTGGCCTCGAAGATCGCGTGGCCGGTGACATAGTTGATATTCGCGCCCGGCGCGATGCCAATGCCGCCCACCTGCGCCGCCAGCGCGTCGCTCAGGTAGTCGCCGTTCAGGTTCAGCGTGGCGATCACGTCGAAGTCTTCGGGGCGCGTCAGCACCTGCTGCAGCGTAATATCGGCAATCGCGTCTTTCACCAGCAGCTTGCCGCCGGCCAGCGCCTCTTTCTGCTCGGCGTTGGCGGCCGCCTCGCCGCGCGCGGCCTTGGTGCGCTCCCACTGCGCCCAAGTGTAGCAGTGCTCGCCGAACGCGCCCTCGGCCAGGTCGTAGCCCCAGTCGCGGAACGCGCCCTCGGTGAACTTCATGATGTTGCCCTTGTGCACGAATGTAACGCTGCGGCGCTGGTGGGTGAGCGCGTACTGGATGGCGGCAGCGATCAGGCGCTGCGCGCCGAGCTTGCTCACCGGCTTGATGCCAATGCCGACTTCCACCGGCGCGTCGGCGTCGAGGCCGATCTGGCGCACCCACTCCGACGACCTCGCGACATCGCCGAAGCGCACCTTGCCGAAATCCTTCGGAAAGGTATCGCGCAGGAAGTCGAGCACCTTCTGGGCCTCGGGCGTGCCGGCGCGGTACTCGACCCCGGCGTAGATGTCTTCGGTGTTCTCGCGGAAGATCACCATATCCACCAGCTCGGGGCGCTTCACCGGCGAGGGCACGCCCTGGAAGTAGCGCACCGGCCGCAAGCAGACGTACAGGTCGAGCATCTGGCGCAGCGCCACGTTCAGCGAGCGAATGCCGCCGCCCACCGGCGTGGTGAGCGGGCCTTTGATGCCCACCAGGTACTGGTGAAACGCCGCCACCGTCGCGTCGGGCAGCCAGTTGTTCGTCTGCTTGAATGCTTTCTCGCCGGCCAGCACCTCGTACCACATCAGCTTGCGCTTGCCGCCGTAGGCTTTGGCCACCGCCGCATCGAACACGCGCACGCTGGCCCGCCAGATATCCGGGCCGGTGCCGTCGCCTTCGACAAACGGGATGATTGGGAAGTCGGGCACCTTGAGCATACCGCCTTCAATCGTGATGGCCTCGCCCGCAGGAGCCTGTGAGCTTGTCGCGGTCATACGTTCTCCTTTATGTGTGCAGTCTGATGGGCAAGGCGCGTGCGATGCCTGGCATGCGCCCTGATTCGCTCGGCGTGAAACCGCCCGCTATTATAACATCATCGCTCGGGTGGTTATGACAGGCGCTTGTGCTGCCGGCGGGCTCGCGCAACCTCGGCCCACCCCTGCCCCGCTCCTGTAGCAGAGCCTGGAGCCGAAAAACGCCGCGCGGCGCTGTGTAAACCGTTTTTTTACTTGAAACTGCCGCGCCTAGCAGGTATAATGGGCTGCGCGAACATACGCTTGGGTGGAAACGTTCGTCAGAGCGCGCCGCTGTGAGGCAAAACGCCGGCCGCTTTTTCTTTTGCACATACCGAATTCGCTGTTTCCCCCGCCAGTGAGCACGCAGCAGCGCGTGCTCCGCAAGGAAACCTCGCATGCCCATGCGGCGACACATCAACTGGGGCGGTGCCATGCTTGCGCTGCCCTTGTGCATGCTGTTGCTCGTCTGCGGGCCGGCGACGCCAACTGCGGCCTACCCTGCCGCCGTACGCCAGCCGAGCGCCGGCGCTGCGCCGCGCACCAGCATCCTCGTCACCACCAGCGCCGATACCGTCGACGGCAACACCAGCTCGCTCGACGCGCTGGCGGCCCAGCCCGGCGCCGACGGCGCGATTGCGCTGCGCGAGGCGCTGCTGGCCACCAACGCCATGACCACGAGCGCGCCGCTGACGATCGGCTTCAACCTGCCCAGCGGCGACCAGGGCTACCAGAATGGCGTGTGGGTGATCCGGCTCGGCGCCAGCCCGCTGCCGACGCTCGCGCGCGGCAACCTGACGATCGACGGCAGCACCCAGCCAGGTGGCACGGCTGCGGCCCCCACGATCGCGCTCGACGGCTACGACGTGTACGCGGCTGCCGGCTTCAGCAACGGCTTTACAATCACCTCGGCGCATAATAGCATCCGCGCGCTCACGCTGATGAACTTTTACGACGACGCGATTCTGCTCGACGGGCCGGAGGCCGCGTTTAACCAGATCAGCGGCTGCTTTCTGGGCACCAGCGCCAGCGGCGGCGCGCCCGCGGCCGCAAGCTACTTCGGCGTCGAGATCCGCGGCGGCGCGCACGACAACCTGGTGGGCGGCGACAGCGCGGCCGACCGCAACCTGATCGGCGCGCTCGAGCACTCGGGCATCCTCGTGGCCGGCGCCTCGACCCAGCGCAACAGCATCGCCAACAACTGGATCGGCGTTGGCCAGGGCGGCCAGGCCGCGCTGCCAAACAAAGTAGCGGGCGTCATGGTGAGCGGCGCCAGCGCCACGCAGATCGGCGCGGCGAGCCAGGGCAACCTGATCTCGGGCAACGCGACTGGCATCTACCTCGACGGAGCGGTCGGTACCACGATCGCGGCGAACCTGATCGGCATGGCCGCCGACGGCAAAACGCCGCTCGGCAACGCCAGCGGCGGCATTTTTGCGGTGAACGGCACGCGTGGCACTCAGATCGGCGGGGCCAGCCCGGCGCTGCGCAATGTCATCTCGGGCAACGGCACGCCGGCCTCGCCGTTCGGCCAGGGCATCTACCTTTCCGACGCCAGCACCGCCGGCAACCTGATCGTGGGCAACTACATTGGCACCAACGCCAGCGGCACCGGCCCTGCCGGCAACTACCGCCAGGGCATCCTGATAGCCGGCGGCGCGCAGAACAACCAGATCGGCGACAGCGCACCGTCCGCCGCGAATGTCGTGGCCTACAATGGCCTTGGCGGCATCCGGATCGACGCGCCGACCAACCGCGTGCTTGGCAACCTGATCGGCGTCGCCGCCGACGGGCAGGCCCAGCTGGGCAACCAGGCCAACGGCGTGCGCGTCGGCGGCGACGGCAACACGATCGGGCCGAACAATGTGATCGCCTTCAACCAGCACTCGGGGCTGCTGCTGCTCGGCAACGGCACCACCGTGCTGAGCAACACGATCGAGCAGAACGGCCGCTCGGGCCTGTGCATCGCCGGCTCGCGCACCACGATCGACCGCAACCAGATCGCGCAGAACGGCGGCGGCGCCGGCCCGTGGCCCGAGTGCGGCATCCACGGCGGCGTGGTAGTGAGCGACACCACCGAGACGCTGATCACCAACAACCAGATCACGGCCAACACTGCCGCCGGTGTGACGGTGTTCCGCGGCCGATCGAACCGCATCCTGGCGAACAGCATCAGCGACAATCAGAGCAGCGGCATTCTGCTGGTGAATGGCGGCAACGATAACGTGTCGCCGCCGCAGATCAGCGGGGTGGCCGAAAGCAGTATCAGCGGGCGTAGCTGCGCCTCGTGCCGCGTCGAGGTGTTCACCGATACCCACGACGAAGGGCGCGATTTCGTCGGCGCTACGATCGCCGGCAGCGACGGCGGCTTTCAGCTGGCGCTCAACCCCAACGCCATCCGCGAGCCGCACCTGACGGCCACGCAGACCGACAGCCTCGGCAATACCTCGCCGTTCGCGCCCGCCGTCGACGCAGTTGCGCCCGCGCCGCTGCCGACGCGCCCGCCCGACGCCACCTGGGACGTGTTTGTGCCGATAGTCCTCCGCTAGCCTGGCCGCAGGGCAAACCGCCAATGCCGCATCAGAACAACAAGCAGCACCAGGCGATCCGCCCGGCCTACGAGCAGCACGGCGCCGAAGGCTTCTACCAGCAATTTGGCGCCAGCTACCGCAACCCGCACGAGCCGGTCGTCGCCGCACTGCTGGCCCAGGCGGTGGCGCGCTGGCAGCCGCCGCTTGGGCGCGTGCTCGACCTGGCCTGCGGCAGCGGCGAGGCGAGCCTGGCGCTCGAGGCGCAGGGCGCCGTCGCGATCGACGCGATCGACCCGTACACCTACGCGGCCTACGCCGAGCGCACCGGCCGAGCCGCCGAGCGCTACACCTTCGAGCAGATCGCCGCCGGCGCGCTGGCGGGCCGGCACTACGACACGATCGTATGCAGCTTCGCGCTGCACCTGGCGCCGCTGTCGCGGCTGCCGGCGCTGGCCCTCCAGCTCAGCCTGCTGGCCGGCCACCTGCTGATCGTCACGCCGCACAAACGCCCGCACATCCAGGCCGCGTGGGGCTGGGCGCCGCTCGGCGAGATCGCCGCCGAGCGCGTGCGCGCGCGCTGCTACCTCAGCACGCAGCGCGCACATCCGCGCTAGCCGCCCCGCGCGACACGGCGTGGTATAATCAGCGCCGGCGGAACAAACCACACAAACGGTATGCGGCAATGTCGCGAACATGGCGTGACTACAACTATTTCCTGCTCGGCTGCGTGATCGTGCTCACCGGGTTTAGCCTGGCGCTGATCTACACCACCACGCTCAACAGCCCCGGCACGCGCGGCTACTTCGCGCGCCACCTGGTGAACTTGATCGTCGGCGCGGTGGCGATGACCCTGCTGACCGCGCTCGATTACCACGCCCTGCTGGCATGGTCGCGCCCGATGTACATCGGCACGGTCGCCATTCTGGGCGTCGTGATGGTGCTGGGCCACGTGCGCGGCGGCGCGCAAAGCTGGCTCGACCTCGGGCTGCGCACCTTCCAGCCCTCCGAGCCGGCCAAGCTGGCGATTATCCTGACGCTGGCGGCTTACTGGGAGCGCTTCGCCAAAGATGGCGGCGCCTGGCGCATGCAGGTCGGCGGGCTGCTGCTGGCGGGCATCCCCATGGCTATGGTATTCATCCAGCCCGACTTCGGCACCACGCTGGTGATCGCCACGATCTGGTTTATGATCGCCTGGGCCGCCGGGATGCGCTGGTGGCAGATCGCGCTGCTGCTGGTCGCCGCGCTGCCGATCGGCTACTACGGCTGGACCGAGGTGCTGAAGGAGTATCAGAAGACGCGCATTCTGATCTTCCTCGACCCGATCAGGTACGATCCGAAGCTTGAAAATGGCGCCTGGAATATTATTCAGGCGCTGAACGCGATCGGCTCGGGCGGCCTGACCGGCCAGGGCTGGACGCACGGCCCGCTGACGCAGGGCAACTACATCCCGGTGCAGTACTCCGACTTCATCTTCGCCGCAGCCGGCGAGGAGCTGGGCTTTATCGGCACCACCATTCTGGTGCTGTTTGAGGCGCTGCTGATCTGGCAGGCGCTGGCCGTGGCCAAGATCGCGCGCGATACCTTCGGCCGGCTGATCGCCGTGGGCGTGGCCGCGATGTTTATGTGCCACCTGCTGGTAAACGCCGGCATGAACATGAGCATCATGCCGATCACCGGCATCCCGCTGCCGTTCATCTCGTATGGCGGCAGCTTCAACATGACCGCGCTCGCGGCCGTGGGCCTGCTGCAAAGCGTGGCGCTGCACCGCCGGCGGATCATGTTCTGAGCCATGACCACACCTTCGACCAAACGCGGCGCCGCGCTGGCCTCGGTCGGCTCGGGGCTGCTGCTGACGCTGCTGAAGCTCACCGTGGGCGTGGCTACCGGCAGCCTGGCGATCCTGGCCGAGGCGGCGCACTCGGCGCTCGACCTGCTGGCCGCGGGGATCACCCTGCTGGTGGTGCAGATCGCCGACCTGCCGCCCGACGACAACCACCCCTACGGCCACGCCCGCGCCGAGCACCTGGGCGCGCTGGCCGAGGCAGTGCTGCTGGTGGCTACCGCCGCGCTGGTGCTGCGCGAGGCGTTTCTGCGCGTGTTCGTGCGCGCCGAGATGCCCGAGACGAGCGTGTGGGCGTTTGTGGTGATCATCACCTCGCTGCTGATCGACTGGCGCCGCTCGCGCGCGCTCAAGCGCGCCGCCGAAGAGTTCAAGAGCCAGGCGCTGGCCGCCGACGCGGCCCACTTCACCAACGACATGCTCTCCACCGCCGTGGTGCTGGTGGCGCTCACGCTGATTGCGGTGACCGAGCCGCTGGGCCTGCTGCCCGAGTGGCTGCTGGCGCGCGTCGACGCGATTGCCGCCGCGGTTGTCGCGCTGATCGCGCTGTGGGTATCGTGGGGCATGAGCGTGCACGCGGTGCGCGCGCTGATGGACGACGTGCCGGCCGACCTGAGCCGCCGGCTGGCGCGCCAGGTGGCCGCGCTGCCCGACGTGATCCCCGAGAGCGTGCAGATGCGCACACGTTTTGTGGGCCAGCAGCCGTATGTCGAGGTGTCGCTCGGCACGCCGCGCGGCGGCTCGCTCGAGCAGGCCCACCAGCTCACCGAGGCGGTCGAGGCGGTGGTGCGCGAGGAGCTGGCCGGCGCGAATGTGCTGGTGCATGTGGTGCCCGCGCGCACCGCCGCCGAGCCCTACGCCACCGCCGTATATGCCTCGGCCAACCGGCTGGGGCTCCATGTGCACAACCTCGACCTGTACCAGCTGGCCGATGCGATCCGCGTGGATATGGACCTCGAGCTGCCCACCGACCTGACGCTCGGCGAGGCGCATACGTCGTCCGAGCGGCTCGAGCGCGCGATCTGCGACGAGCTGGGCGGCTCAACCGTGGTGGCGGTGCACCTCGAGCCGCGCCGCGACCGGGTGCAGCCGGCGGTGCGCTACGCGCCGCTGAACGACAGCATCCGCGAGGTGGTGCGCCAGCTGCCCGGCGCCGCGAGCGTGGCCCAGGTCGAGACGCTGCTGACCGACGCGGGCGCGATTGTGACGCTGCGCTGCGCCTTCCCACCCGAGACGCCGCTGAGCGAGGTGCACACCGCCATGGCGCGCATGGAGCGCGACCTGCGCCGGGCCGTGCCCGACGTGGTGCGGGTGCAGATCGACCCCGAGCCGGCGCAGCACGCCTAGCGCCAATTCCCTTCTTCCACATAGCTTGCGCGGTGAGTTCGGGGAGGCTCTACCTGCCGCAGGCACCACCGGCTTCCATGGTATACTAGCCGCGCCGAACAACCCTGCGTGGAGGAGCCGAATTTGTGACCAGCTACCGCCAATCCGGTGTCGACATCGAGGCCGGAACGCGCGCAACCCAACTGATGGCCGACGCCGTCCGCTCGACGCATACCCCCGCCGTTCTCGCCGGCATGGGCGCGTTCGGCGGATGTTTTGATCTCGCCGCCGCGCCGGGCGTGGGCGCCGCGCCAGTGCTGGTGGCCTCGACCGACGGCGTCGGCACGAAGACGCTGATCGCCGCCGCGCTCGGGCGCTACGATACCGTTGGCCAGGATCTGGTGAACCACTGCGTGAACGACATCCTGGTGCAGGGCGCCCGCCCGCTGTTTTTTATGGACTACATCGCGGTAGCCAGGCTCGACCCGGCCCAGGCCGCGGCGGTGGTTGCCGGCGTGGCGGCGGCCTGCCGCCACGCCGGCTGCGCGCTGCTCGGCGGCGAAACCGCCGAGATGCCCGATGTCTACCAGCCCGGCGCGTTCGACCTGGCCGGCACGATCGTGGGTGTGGTGGCGCGCGAGCGCATGCTGCCGCGCGATGTGGCGCCCGGCGACGCGATCGTGGCGCTGCCGTCGAGCGGGCTGCACACCAACGGCTACTCGCTGGCCCGGCGCGTCTTCGCCGGGCGCCTCGCCGAGCGCCCGCCCGAGCTGGGCGGCCAATCGATCGGCGAGGCGCTGCTGGCGGTGCACCGGCCCTACCTGCGCGAGGTCGAGGCGCTGTGGGCCGCCGAAGTGCCGATCCACGCGCTGGCGCATATCACCGGCGGCGGCGTGTACGACAACCTGCCGCGCGTGCTGCCCGGCGGCGCGGGCGCGGTCATCCGGCACGAGAGCTGGGAGATCCCGCCGATCTGCGACCTGCTGGTGCGCGAGGGCGGGCTGGCCGAGCGCGAAGCTTTCCACGCGCTCAACATGGGCCTGGGCATGCTGGTGGTGCTGCCGCGCGCCGCCGCCAGTGCCGCGCTGGGGCTGCTGCCCGAAGCCCGGCTGGTCGGCGAGGTGGTGCCCGGCGGCGGCGTGCAGCTCGTCTAGCGCTCGGCGCACGCCGATTTTCACAGGCACAACGAGCAGAAAAGCTGCTCGAGCCGCGCCCAACATACAAAGTAGGTTCCAATGAAACTAGGCCCAAAGCTTGCCGAAGGCAAAACCAAAATCATCTATGCATACCCCGACGACCAGGCGCTGGCGGTGATGGTGCAGAAAGACAGCATCAGCGCCGGCGACGGCGCGCGCCGCAACACGATCGCGGGCAAGGGCGCGCTCAGCGGGCGCACCGCCGCGAATGTGTTCGCGCTGCTCAACCGCGCCGGCATCGCCACTCACCTGGTTGCCGCGCCCGAGCCGGGCGTGATGCTCGTGCGGCGCTGCGCCATGATCCCGCTCGAGGTGGTGATGCGCCGCCTCGCTACCGGCTCGTTCCTCAAGCGCCACCCCGGCACCGCCGAGGGCACGCGCTTCGAGCCGCCGCTGGTCGAGTTCTTCCTGAAGGACGACGCGCGCCACGACCCGCAGATCAGCGAGGCCGGGATCGCCGCTCAGGGCATCGCCAGCGCCGCCGAGGTGGCGCAGATCGCGCGCGACGGCCGGCGCGTGTTTGCGGCGATCGAGCACGCCTGGGCCGCGCAAGACGTCGCGCTGGTCGATCTGAAGATCGAGTTCGGCCGCGACACCAGCGGCGCGCTGATCGTTGCCGACATGATCGACAACGACTCGTGGCGCCTGTGGCCGGGCGGCCGGAAAGAGCGCATGCTCGACAAGCAGGTGTACCGCAATATGTCCGAGGTTACCGACACCGGCCTGGCGCAGGTGCGCGACCTATACGCCACCGTCGCCGACATGACCGACGCGTGGCGGGCGGAGTAGCCTCGCCTCTGGGGGCTTGGGGGCCGCAGGCCCCCAAAAATCTTCTCTTGGTGGGGCGAGTATGATAGCAAAGCTACCATACTCGCCCCACCAGGGAGGTTCGGAGGGGCAAAGCCGCTCCGGCTCCTCTATTTCCGATGAAGCCTAATGCAACTGCGTAAGCCATAAAAGAAAACCTATGCAGCCACTCATCGGCCTGATCATGGGCTCAACATCCGACTGGGAGACGATGAGCCATGCCGCGCAGACGCTCGACCGCCTGGGCGTGCCCTACGAGGTGCGCGTGGTCTCGGCCCACCGCACGCCCGACCTGCTGTTCGAGTACGCCGGCTCGGCCGAAGCGCGCGGGCTGGAGGTGATCATCGCGGGGGCGGGCGGCGCGGCGCACCTGCCGGGCATGGCCGCCGCCAAAACCACGCTGCCGGTGCTGGGCGTCCCGGTCGAGTCGAAGGCGCTCAAGGGCATGGACTCGCTGCTCTCGATCGCGCAGATGCCGGCTGGCATCCCGGTGGGCACGCTGGCGATCGGCCGCGCCGGCGCGGTGAACGCGGCGCTGCTGGCGGCCGCCATCCTGGCCAATAAATACCCGCCCATCCGCGCGGCGCTGCAGCGCTTCCGCGCCGATCAGACGCAGGCGGTGCTCGATCAGCCGGATCCGCGCGAAGGTTCGGCAGGCTAGAGAGACGGGGTAGACGGGATTTGACAACAGTAGGAATCCTGGGCGGCGGGCAGCTCGGGCGCATGCTGGCGCTGGCCGGCTACCCGCTCGGGCTGCGCTTCCGCTTCCTCGAGCCCGCCGCCGACGCGCCGGCCGGGCATATGGCCGAGCACACCCGCGCCGGCTACGACGACCCGGCCACGCTCGACGCGTTCGCGGCCGGCCTCGACCTGATCAGCTACGAGTTCGAGAATGTGCCGGTGGCGGCGGCGCGCCAGCTGGCCGCGCGCGTGCCGGTGTACCCGCCGCCGCAGGCGCTCGAAGCCGCGCAGGATCGCGTGGCCGAGAAGTCGTTCTTCCAAAGCCTCGGCATTGCCACGCCGCCGTTCGCGGCAGTGGGCACGCCCGCCGAGCTCGACGCGGCGCTGGTGCGGATCGGCCTGCCGGCGGTGCTGAAGACGCGCCGCCTGGGCTACGACGGCAAGGGCCAATTCGTGCTGCGCGCGCGCGAGGATGCCGCGGCGGCCTGGGCCACGCTGGGCGGCTCGCCGCTGATCCTCGAAGGGTTCGTACGCTTTGCGCGCGAGCTATCGATCGTGGCGGCGCGCGGCCGCGACGGCGCGATCGCCTGCTACCCGCTGGCCGAGAACTACCACCGCGACGGCATCCTTCGGCTCTCGCTCGCGCCAGCGCCGGGGGGCACGCCCGCGCTCCAGGCCGCCGCCGAGCGGATCGCCACCCAGGCCCTTGAGGCGCTCGACTACGTCGGCGTGCTGGCGATCGAGCTGTTCCAGGTAGAAGAGCCTGCCTCTGCTGCCCCGGCGCTGCTGGTGAACGAGATGGCGCCGCGCGTGCATAACTCGGGCCACTGGACGATCGAAGGCGCCGAGACCAGCCAGTTCGAGCAGCACCTGCGCGCGGTGCTGGGGCTGCCGCTCGGCTCGGCGGCGGCGCGCGGCCACGCGGCGATGGTGAACCTGATCGGCGCCTGGCCCGACCCGGCGGCCGTGCTGGCGGTGCCGGGCGCGCACCTGCACCTGTATGGCAAGGCGCCGCGCGCCGGCCGTAAGCTCGGCCATATCACCGTGCGCGCCGACAGCCCCGCCGCGCTCGAGGCGCCGCTCCAGGCCATCCTGGCGCTCGTCGCGGCAAGCGAGCAGGGCTAGCGGCAGCCGTATACCCAGTCGGTCCAGCCGAGGTTTTTGCCGGGCCGCGCCGGCAGCGCCGCGCGGAAGCTCGCGCCATAGGCGTGGTTGATCACCCACGGCATCCACTCGTCGTCGCCGGTAGCCCACCAGCCGCCCGCCTCGCGGTCGAGGTCATCGAGAAACTGGGCCGCGCGCAGCAGCGCCCGATCCGACCAGTTCCACACATCGTAGCCGGCGCGCGAAAGCAGCTCGGCCTGCGCCAGCGCGCCTTCGAGCGCACCCCACGGGTAGTTGGTATGCACGGGCGGCCAGGCGAACGGCCCGCCGCGCCGCATATCGTCGGGGATGGCGCCGTCGAGCCGGTGGCCATCGCGCGTCGCCCCCGCCGGGTTAATGCCAACCGGCTGCTCGGGGTCGGCCTGCCACGAGAGGTCGCCATCGTAGCTGAAAGCCGAGTACGCCACGCGGTTGCCTAGCCAGCCGCGAAACACCTGCGCGGCGCGGTCGAGGTCGGCCCGGTCGCCGAGGTACAGCGCGGCGGCCACGCGCGACGCACCGGCGTGCGTGCCCCAATTGTTCGGGCGCTGATCGTGCGTGCCGATCAGCGTGCGCCCGTCGAGGGCGGCAAAGCGCACCGCGCTCAGCCATTCGCGGAACTGCTGCTCGCGCGCCGGGTCGTAGCTCTTGAAGTCGATCAGGTCGGCGGCGATCACATACGACACCAGGTTGCGCCCAAGCGCGAGCGTGCGATCGCCCTGCTCGGTGCCGATGGCGGCCATCACCGCGTCGGCGGCCTTGGCGCGGTAGCGCTCGTCGCCGGTGCGGGCGTACACCAGCGCCGCGGCGAGCGCACGCACGTCGTGGTTGCTGTTCTGATTGGCGATCTCGGCTTTGCCCAGGCCGGCGTCGGCCGCGGCCTTGAGCTGGCGCCAGGCCGGCCCGGCCATTGGCAGGCGCGCCAGCTCGGCGCGCGAAGTCCAGATCCCGCCGCCGGGCGGCACCGGCGGCCCGCACACCGCCGCGCCAACCTCGCGCCCGAGCAGGCCCAGCAGCACGTCGTAGGGCGGCTGGTTCTCGGGGTGCAGCTCGAAGCGCGCGCGCTCGAACCACTGCACGGTGTAGCTGCGCCCTTCGATCTGCTCGAGCTGGGCGTCGCCGAGCGGCAGGCCGAACAGCGCCAGGCTTTCGGCCTCGCTGGTGCCGCGCCGGCCGTCGAACTCCAGGCCGCTGGCGCGCCAGGCTTTCAGAATATCGCCGCAGACATTGTGGCCGGTTTCGGCGAAGAAGCGGCAGCCGGGCTGCGGCGCGCTTTTGGCGAAGCTGAACCAGTCGCGGCCCTGCCGCGCCAGCGCGTCGGCGCCCAGCCGGCCCAGCAGCACGTCGTAGGGGCGCGCATTTGTGGGGTGCAGCTCGAGCCGGTTGCGCTCGAACTGCTGCGATTGCGTCGCCACGCCTTCGATCAGCTCTTCTTGCTGCGGCGCGAGCGGCAGGCCAAACACCGGCAGGCCGCCGTTCGCCTCCCAGAACTCGCGGATGCGCCCCTGTATGCAGAAGCCCGTTTCGGCAAAGCAGCGCTGGCCGGCTGGCGCCGCCTGGGCCGGCAGCGCACCGGCCAGCAGCACGGCTGCGGCCAACAGGGCAACAACAATGCGTTTCATGCGAATACGAAAACTTTCTAGTATGTTCACGAGCTACGCGGTGGGCCGCGCGCTCGGCTGCATTACCTGCGCCGGCGAGGAGCTTGGGTGGCGAGCGGCCCCGAGCCTCCCGCTTATGTGAACGCGGCAGGTAGCGCCGAGGATACATAGCTGTCAGGATGTTCACCCAGCTCAGCCGCCAATGACTTTCCCCAGCGGCGAGAGCCGTGCGGAGGTTTTGGGCTTGGGCGGCGTGAGCAGCGGCAGCGGCGCGCCAAGCTCGAAGATGCTGGCCGGCACGCCGCTGGCGGCCAGCTGCGCGGCAAGCGGCTGCGCCTGCGCGGCCACGTCGGCCACCAGCAGCGCCAGCGCGCCACCAGCCCGGCGCGTCTGCCAGCCTGCCAGGCCCGGCAGCCACGCGCCGTCGAGCGCGGGCGTCACCAGCGCCAGCGCGGCACCTGCGGTTTCGGTGGCGCGCGCAGCCTGGCCCTGGCGCAGCACCTCGCCCAGCGGCAGCGCGCCGCTGGAGTGCGCGTCGACGAGCGCGCCCAGGATGCGCCAGAGCTGGCGCGGCCCCCGGCCGGGCATCACCATGCGGCGGCGGCCATCGTCGGCCAGCAGCCCGACCGCGCGGCCCTCGGCCAACGCCTGCGAGGCCAGCGAGCACGCCAGCACGATCGCCAGCTCAAGCAGCGAGTCGGCGCGGCTCTCAAGCGCCGGCGTGTCGAGCACCGATGTCTGGGTAAAGGCGTAGGGGTCGGCGTGCAGCGGCGCGGGAGCGCGCGCCGGCGCGGGCGGGTAGGCGCCGGCCGCGAGGTCGAGCACGATCCACAGCGCGCCGGCGCGCTCCTGGTCGAACTCTTTGATCATCAGCTTGTCGGTGCGCGCCACCGTAGGCCAGTGGATGCGGCTCGGTGGGTCGCCCGGCGCGTACTCGCGCAGCCCGCCGACGCTTGGCGTAACGTGAAGCTGCAGCAGGTCGGCGCGCGCCAGGCCGCCGCGCTGGCCCTGCGGCACCAGCAGCGGCGGCAGGCGCACCAGCGGCGGGTAGATCACAATCTGGCGCGCGGCCTGCTCGCGCCACTGGTAGCGAAACAGCCCGAACGGGTCGCCGAGCGAGGCAGTGAGCGGGCCAAGCGTGTACACGCCACGGCGGGTACAGTGGGCCTGCGTGCGCCACTGCTGCCGCGCGCCCGGCCCAAGCCCGGCCACGCGCCGGCCGTTGTAGCCCGGCAGCGTCGAGGCATCTTCAAGCTCGAGCCACAGCAGCGGCAGGCGCGCGCGGTTCTCGAGATCCCACAGCTCTTCCAGATCGTCGCCGACCTGCGCCCACTCGGCCAGCAGCTTGCGGTGCAGCGCCACGCGCGGCCCCAGCTCGCGCACCCACAGGTACATCAGCAGCACCAGCAGCATATAGCTGTAGGCGATCACGAATAGCCCGGCGTATGGCGCGATCAGCCCGGCCAGCAGCGCCGCAGGGCCGAGCGCGAACACCCAAGGCTGGGTTGGGCGCAGCCGGCCTTCCAGGCTCAGCCAGCGCCGCGCGCGCGCAAGGTGCCGTACACTCGCCTCGTAGTAGTTCATGCCGGCGATCGTACCACGAAATGCCGATCAACGCGGCCGCTGCGCCCGCCGAATCAGGCCGTAGAGCTGATGGGAAGCGGCGGGGCTAGAGGTTCAGGCCGAGCGCCTGCATCAGCGCGGCGCTGAATGTAAAGCAGCACCAGAAGGTGCTGAGCGCGATCAGCCCGACGCCGGCGGCCAGGCCGATCGGCAGCCAGCGCGCACGGCCGTGGGCTTGCTCGATCCGCGTCTGCAGCCGGTCGAACACCACGTAGCAGCCGAACAGCGTGGCGGCGCACAGGCCGACCATCAGCAGTGGGATGAGGATGGCTGCGCTCATAGCGTTTAGGGGCGGACGCGCCGCAGAATAGCGGTAAGGCGGTCGTAGTCGTCTTTCAGCAGCGAGGCGACCTCACGGCCGGCGTACACCAAGTATTCGCGCTCGCCGGCACCGCGTGCGCGCGCGGCGGCGCGGATCACTGCGGCCAGCAGCTCGTCGCTGGGGATCTGGTAGGCGAACAGCAGCGTGCGGAAGAAGTCGGTGTGCTCGCTAAAGCCGATCAGCTCGTCGTCGCCGCACTCGTAGACGCTATAGTGCACCGGCGGCGGCTGTGGCGGCAGGTACTGCCGCACGCGCCCGCCCTCGGCAAAGCCCACGGTGATCGCGCTGAACTCGGTCTGCAGCACTTCGGCCAGGTCGGGGTGCTCGTGGTAGATCTCGGCGTCGTACAGCTCGCGCCCGCTGTAGGTGCGCCCGCGCACCAGCGCGCGGCCGCCCGGCTCTTTGCTGCCGGTGCGGATATCGTACACCAGCCCGTACACCGCCGAGCCCTCGGCGCGCGCCTGCGCGCGCACCAGCGCGCCGAACGGCGGCGCCGCCAGCAGCTCGTAGGCCCCGGCCGTGAAGCCAGTGCTTGTCGATTCGATCACTTCGCCGATGCGTGTTGGCATAGGTTGTGTGCGCCCCAAGCGATCAGAAGGCAGGATCGGCGTGCGCCCCGGCGCCTGCTACCCCGCGTACGACGCCAGGCCGGCCGCGCGATCGGGGTAGATCTTGAACAGCGTATCGAAGCGGCTTTTGCGAAAGATCTCGGCCACCGGCGGCTGCAGGCTGCACAGCCGCACGTCGCCGCCAAGCGGCTGGGCCGATTTCAGGCCCATCAGCAGCATGCGCAGCGCCAAGCTGGCCGCGAAGCCGACCTCGGCCATATCCACAAGCACCTTGCCCTGGTGCGCGTTGATAATCGCGTTGAACACTGGCTCAACATCGGCAAGCGCGGCGGCGTCGAGCCGGGCCGGCAGGGTGATCACCAGCACGTCGCCAATGTGCTCTTGTTTCACGCGGGTTAGCCCTTTCGGTGAAGCGGAAAACGGTGCGCGGCGCGGCGCTGGCTGCGTGGTGCGCTGGCGCGTATTATAACACGCGCGTTTCATTGCCGTAGCCGCGCTGCTTCACGCCGCCTCGCGCCTGACCACGAGCAGCGTCAGGTCGTCGGACTGGGGCGCGCCGCCGGCATGCACCTCGACCTCGGCGATCACCCGGTCGATCAGCGCAGCGGCCGGCAGCCCGGCGTGCGCGCGCAGCGCCGCCAGCAGGCGCGGCTCGCCAAACAGCTCGTTGCCGGCGTTCATCGCCTCGGTGATGCCGTCGGTGAAGCACACCAGCGTATCGCCGGGCGCAAGCCTGGCGTGGCCCACCTCGAACGCCTGGCCGGGCACGATGCCGATCGGCAGGGCCGAGCTTTCGAGCTCGGCGCGCAGCACGCCGCCAGGGCCGAGCAGCATTGGCGAATTGTGGCCGGCGTTCACAAAGCTCAGCTCGCCGCTCGCGGGCGTCAGCACCGCGTAGAACAGCGTGATGAACATGCTGCTGGCGCCGTGCTCGGTGGCGATATACTCGTTGGCGAACCTCAGCGTATCGGCCAGCAGCGCGTCGGCGCCGGCCTCGTGCTCGTGCCGAAACATGCGCGGCGCCTGCGACGACGCGCGCACCAGGCTGCGCGTCAGCGCCACAAACAGCGCCGCCGGCACGCCCTTGCCGCAGGCGTCGGCAATCACCAGGCCCAGCCGTCCGCCGTCCAGCGGGATGCAGTCGAAAAAATCGCCGCCAACCTCATGCGCGCCGCGGTTCACCGCGGCGATCTGCCAGCCGGGCGGCTGCGCGATCGTGCGCGGCAGAAACAGCGATTGGATGCGCCGGGCCACCGCCAGCTCTTCTTCGAGCCGGACAAGCCGGACGCGCTCGGCCTGCGCGGCCTCAAGATCGGCGTAGGCGCGGGCCAGCTCGGCGTGCTTGGCGGCAAGGTCGTCGATCATCAGCTGGCTGGTGCGGCGCAGGCGCGCGGTGCTGCCGCGCAGCAGATCGAGCGTAAGCTCGGGGCTGCTCAGCATCAGCTCGGTGAACGCGCGCTCGTCGAACACCGCCACGCTGCTGTCGGCCAGCGCGCGCACCGTGGCCGAGCGCGGGCTGCCGTCGATCAGCGCCATCTCGCCGATAATCCGGCCGGGCAGGCAGACCTCGAGCCGCTGCGCGAAATCGCCCTGGTGCGCCACGGCCTCGAGCTCGCCGCTGAGCACCATGTAGCACGTGTAGCCAGGCGCGCCCTGCACAAACAGCACGTCGCCGGCCGCCAGCCGCTGCTCGGGCAGCTGCGCGGCCAGCTCGGCCAGGCGCGCATCGTTCGTGCGGCCGAACAGGCCGAGGGTACGCATGCGCTCAAGCATCGCCGGCCTCCGGCCGCTTCACGATCGTCAGCTCGTTCCAGCGCGTGGCCGGGTCGTGGTGGTAGCGCAGCTCGTCGGAAAGCTCGCGCACCAGAAACAGCCCCAGCCCGCCAACCGGGCGGTGCGCCAGATCGGCCGTCAGGTCGGGCCTGGGCGCGTCGTTGGGGTCGAACGGCGCGCCGCAATCGCAGATGCGCACCTGCAGCACGCCATTGGTCGCGTCGCACTCGACGCGGATCGGGCCGGAGGCGGGGCCCGAGTAGCTGTACTTCATGATATTCGTCGCGATCTCTTCGATCGAGAGGCGCAGCAAATATTCCTGCTCGTGCTCAAGCGAAAAATAGCGCTCGACATCATCGACAAAGCGCATCAGCTCCATGAGGCCCGCGTCATTCGCCACAACTTCGATCGACTGGTGCATCGCGATTTCTTTCGTCGCCACCCGGCTGGGTGCTACTAGAATAGCATAGAAATCGATGTGCTATAATGCCTCGCAACGCGCCAACGTATCGGTTCGGGCCACCTCGGTGGCGCACAGCCGGAGGCTACATTGGCGATCTGGCTTGGTCTGATCGCGGTTCCCGCCGTGCTGGCGCTGCTGTACTGGCTGATCGTCGTGGGCGAAGGCACATACCTGGGGCGCTACGCCGTACGCTTCATCTACCAGCGCGGCGCGCGCATCTACGACGATGTGCGCCGGCCGGTGGTGGCGAGCGACGCGGCGCTGCTGCTGCCGCTGCTGCGCGCCGCGCTGGCGGGCCGCGCCGCGCCGCGCGTGCTGGATGTGGCGACCGGCACCGGGCGCGTGCCGCTGCTGCTGGCCACGCAGCCCTGGTTCGGCGGCACGATCTGCGCGATCGATCTGGCCCCGGCCATGCTGGCGCGCGCGGCGGCCAAGCTGGCGGCCGCCGGCCTGGCCGGCCGGGTGGCGCTGCGCGTCGGCGAGGCTGGCGCGCTGCCCTGGCCCGACGCGGCATTCGACCTGGCGATATCGCTCGAAGCCCTGGAGTTCTTCCCGCGCCCGCGCCGCGCGCTGGCCGAAATGGCGCGCACACTCGCGCCCGGCGGCGTGCTGATCGTCAGCAAGTACCCCGATGCCTGGGCGCGCGCGCTGCCGCTGAAGGCGCTCACGCGCGCGGCAATGCGCCGGGCGCTGGCGCGGCTGGGCTTTGGCGCAGTCGAGTTCCGCGCATGGCAGCCCGGCCACTACGAGCTGGTGATCGCGACAAAGCTGGCCGCACAAAATCGATAAGTTCAAAGCCATACTATGACGGCAAATCCGCCTTCAATTCCACTACTGCACGGCCGCTACCGCATCGAAGAGCAGCTCGGCACCGGCCGGCTGGCCGTGGTGTACCGCGCCTACGACGAGCGCCTGCAGCGCCAGGTGCTGGTGCACATGCTGCGGCGCGACATGAGCCAGCAGGAGGCGCTGCGCCAGCGCTTTGTGCAAGAGGCGCACAACAGCGCGCGGCGCTCGCACCAGTCGCTGCTCGAAGTCTTCGACAGCGGCGAGATCGCCGGGCGGCCGTATATGGTGACGGAGTTCGTGGCCGGGCGCACGCTGCGCGAGATCGGCGCAATGCCGCTCGACGATGCGCTGCTGTATTTTCGCCAGCTGGTTGGCGCGGTGGCGGTGTGCCAGGGCGCCGGCGTGCCGCACCCGCCGGTCTCGAGCAATAACGTCGTGCTGGTGGCCGATGGCCACGTCGAGCTGCTCGAGAACTGGCGCACCCCTCAGGCCGAGATCGCGCTCGACGTGGCGGCCTACCGCGCGCCCGAGCGCGTGGCCGGCGGCCCGCTGACACACGCCGCCACGGTGTACGCGCTGGGGCTGCTGCTCGTCGAGATGCTGAGCGGCAAGCGGCTGACAAGCGGCGACGACCCGCGCGCGGTGGTGCAGCAGCACCTGGCATTGCAGGTGCCGCCGCTGGCGCAGCTCCGCCCAATGCTGTTCGTGCCCGCGCTCGACGAGCTGATCAAGCACGCCACCGCGCGCCTGCCCGGCGAGCGCCTGCCCGACGCGGCGGCGCTCGGCCGCGCGCTCGACGAGCTGCGCCGCACGCTGAGCCTCGATACGCGCCGGCTCGACCGGCCGCCGGTGCAGCCGCCGAGCATGCGCGAGCGGATCAATCGCACCACCGGGCGCATCCGCGCGCTGCCGGTGGCCGCGCCAGCCCCCGCGCCCGCCACGCCAGACGACGACGAGGCCGCGCCGGCCCGGCCGCTCGCCTACCCATCCAGCGCGCGCCGCTCGGTCGTCGGCATCGTGATCTTGCTGGCGATGCTGGTAGTCTTTGGCTGCGGCGCGTACTACGCCATCACCGTGGTGGTCGATCGGCTGGCGAATATCGAGCTGCCGCGCCCCGACATCAGCCTGCCCGACTTGGGGGTGCAGCTGCCAGGCTGGCTCACCGGCATCGTCAGCGGCGGCGGGCAGGTCTGGGTAGTGAATATCGATGGCCCCGAGGGCCTGAACCTGCGCAGCGCGCCCGGCACCGAGGCCGAGATCATTACCTACCTGCCCAGCGGCACCCACGTGCGCCAGATCGGCGGCCCGCGCACCGCCAGCAACACCGAGTGGATCCAGGTGCGCGCCGAAGTCGGCGGCAGCGTCGTCGAGGGTTGGGTGTCGCGCTTGTATGTCAAGCCCGAGTAGCGCCCAACGCCGCTGACGCCACCCCTGCCAGGGAGGGGAAAACAGCCTGGTGTTGCCCTGGTGCCGGCGGGCTGATGCAGCACGCCGGCAGCCGGAACGTGGTAGAATGGCACAGCAATAGCATACGAAATGTTTCCATGAAGATATACGTGTGAGCCACTGGCCCACTGCCGCTGAGATCCCGCCACGCTGCCCCGGCTGTGGCGGCCCGCCGCACCCCAATGTCGTGTGATTCGGCGAGGCGCTGCTGCGGCGGCGTTGCCAGGCGCGGCTCTTGGCTCGAACCCCCGGCGTGGTGCGGCGCGCCGCCGACCTGTCCCACTACGCCCGCCGGTGCGGCGCGCCCATGGCGCCGACAATCGCGGCATCGCCCCGCCCGGCATATTCGGTAAGCTGCTGATCGGCCCGGCTGTCGAGTCGCTGCCGCTGCTGCAGGCAGTGCTCGGTGGCCCGGCCGCGTGTGGATATAAGGAGGATCGCGATGCCGCTGACTTTGCCCGACTCAGTGCTGCAGCGCTTGAAGCAGGCTAAACGTGTCGTGGCGCTCACCGGCGGCGGCATGGCCGCCGCCAGCAAGGTGCCTTCGTTTCGCGAGGCCCACACCGGCGAGTGGGCGCAGTACGATGTAAGCGAGCTCGCCACCGTGCAGGCATACCTGCGCAACCCACGCATGGTCTGGGAGTGGTACGAGCACCGCCGCCGCACCGCCGAGGCCGCCGAGCCGAACGCCGCGCACTACGCCCTGGTCGATCTCGAGCAGCACTACCCAACCTTCACGCTGATTACGCAAACAATCGACGGCCTGCACTGGCGCGCCGGCTCGCGCGATTTGATCGAGCTGAACGGCTGCCTGCGCCGCAGCCGCTGCTACGAGGCCGGGCACATTATCTCGGCCTGGGAAGACGTGGGCGAGTCGCCGCCGCGCTGCCCGCATTGCGGCAGCATGCTGCGGCCCGGCGTGGTGATGTTCGGCGAGGGCCTGCCCGAGTGGGAGCTGCGCGCCGCGCGCGCCGCCGTCGAGCAGTGCGACGTGTTCGTGTGCGTCGGCGATGTCGGCGCGATCGAGCCGGTGTCGTCGTTCCCATTCGCCGCCAAGCGCGTCGGCGCGCTGCTGCTCTCGATCGACGCCGAAAACTCGATCTACACGCTGCTGGCCGACCACGTGATCGAGCAGCCGCTGAGCGAGGCGCTGCCCGAGCTGGTGCGCCTGGTGGTCGGCGAGATCGGCGAGCTCGACGCGGCCGCCTTTCCCATCGAGCCATGAAACCAATCACCGTGCGCTCGACCAAGTACGATGGTAGCCTGCACTACCACTACGTCACTACGCTGGTGCGCGAAGAGCCAAACCTGCTGCAGCTGTACCTCGCGCCCGGCGCGCACATCGAAAGCTATCGCGGCTCGATGATTGCTACGCAGCATAATTTGCAGCTCTACTGGGCCGACCGGCCATACAACCTGCATATCAGCTGGCACGCCGATTGGCGCCCGCGCAACCATTACATTAATATCGCCACGCCGGCCAGCTGGCACACCGGCCAGCTGCACTTTATCGACCTCGACCTCGACGTGATCTGGCGCTCGCAAACCGGCGAGGTGATACTCGACGACGAGGACGAGTTCGAAGCACACCAGCTACGCTTCGGCTACCCGGCCGACCTGATCCAGCGCTGCCGGGAGGCCAGCGCCGAGGTGATCGACCTGATCGCGCGGCGGGTCTACCCATTCGATGGTAGCCTGTACGCCTGGAGACCCAATGCTGCTCCGTAGTGCGCGGCTTTCGATTCGTCCCTGGACGTTCCACGACGACGAGCTGGCGGACGAATGGCCCCCCTACAATGATCCGCTTGAGCCGCTCTGGAACCTGCCGCGCCAGGTTGGCCTGTCTAGCGAGGTCTGGTCGTTTTTCGAAAGCACGGCGATGCGCCGCACCTGGGCCGTCGACGATGCGGCCGGCCGGATGATCGGGCGGATCTCGCTGCGCGATATCGATACCCGCAAGTCGCAGGCGCGGCTGGGCATTACCTTCGGCGCGTCGTACGTCGGCCAGGGCCTCGGCACCGAAGCGCTGGCGCTGTTCCTCACCTACTACTTCACCGATCTGGGCTTCCAGGCGATGGTGCTCGACGTGGCCGCGCCCAACCAGCGCGCGGTGCGCTCGTACGAGCGGCTGGGCTTTAGCTTCGCCGGCAGCGACTGGCGCATCGCCGATAGCCGCTTCGACTGGCGCGTGCTCGACAGCCCGCACTACGCCCAGCTGCGGCCGTTCTTCCGCAATGGCCAGCACGGCCTGTATGTCGAGTTCTACGAGATGCAGCTCCACAAGAACGACTGGCTGCGCTACGCGCGCTCGATCGGCCGCCGCTAGCACAGCCGGCCCCGCGCGCGGCGTGGGGGATAGCACAACAGGACTTTTTACCGCCTTGTGCTGCCGTTTCGGCGTGCTATGATACAAGCGACAGCTGCGCTGCCGCTGCTTCTCGTGCTTGCCTGCTGGAGCTGCTATGTCGCTGATCGCCGGGAACCTCGGGGTTGTGCAACGCCTGCTCGACGCCAATACTCTGAAATGGGCGGTGTGCGCCGGCTGCGCCGCGCACCTGTACGGCGATCGGCGGCCGATCCAGGATGTCGATATTCTGGTGACCCCAGGCAAACTACCCGATGTCGTACGGCTGCTTCAGCAGCAGCACAAAGCCGTCCAGTTCGACGGCCAGCGCATTCTCTGGCGCGGCATCAAGCTGTTCGACGACCTGAGCATCCGCCGCGGCGCGCAAACCCACCCCTTCAGCCTCGACGCCGCGATGCTCGCCCACATCCGGCGTATGCCGCTGCTCGGCTCGCCGGTGACGGTGCTGGCGCCCGAGGACGTGCTGGTGCACAAGGTAGTGCTGGGCCGCGGCCCCGAGCAAGGCAAGCACGACCTGGCCGACGCCGCCGGGATCATCCGCCGCCAGCAGCTCGACCTGGCGTACATGCGCGCGCGCGCCCAGGCCATGAACGCGGCCGAGGCCGCCGCCGACGCGCTGGCCCGCCTCGGCCTCGCGCTCTAGAAATGCTACAATATCCCCGGAACATCCTCGCCTGCTCAGGCGTCTCTCTTCCAACATCGATTGGTTCGCACGGCTACTAGGCACGGCTTACGCGCTGGATGCGGCGAGATCGGGCGCCCAGGGCTCCCGGCGCCTTCCGAGCACTGCCCTGGCTGGCCACCGGTGGCCACACCTGGAGCCGGCGGCAGCCAACCCGCAGGGAGCGCGCAGCTCGTGTACATAAAGGGGACGGCCTATGCGTCGCCGCACTGTTCGAATCGCCGCCGCTGTGGTGGTTGTGGCGCTGGTTGGTGGGCTGGCATTTGCGCTGCGCGGCCGGCCGGCGCCGATTGTCGAGCGGCCAACCGAGGCCGCGCCGCCCACACCGGCGCGCCTGCCCTACACCCCCCTGCCCGAGGGCACCGTCTCGCCGATTGTCGTTGGCCGCAGCCCGGCGCGCGGCGCCGAGCTTGCGCCGAACCAGCCGATCGAGCTGGTGTTCGACCGCGCCATGGATCAGAAGGCCGTCGAGAGCGCGTTTAGCCTCGCGCCGGCGGTGAGCGGCAGCATCCAGTGGGCCGACGCGCGCACGCTGCGCTTTGTGCCCAGCCAGCCGCTGCCACGCGCGCGCCTGTTCGACGTGACGCTCGGCCAGGCGGCCCGCGCCGCCGACGGCGCACAGCTGGCCGGGCCGTTCCAGTTTCGCTTCAGCACCGCCGGCTTTCTCGAGGTCGGCCAGGTGATCCCGGCGAATGACGCGGCCGAGGTGCAGCCCAACGCCACGATCACCGTGCTGTTCAACCGGCCGGTGGTGCCGCTAGCGCCAGCCGAAGGCCAGGCCGACGCGCCCCAGCCGCTGAGCTTCACGCCGCCGATCGCCGGCCGGGGCGAGTGGCTCAACACCGCCGTGTATGTGTTCCACCCCAGCGCGCCGCTGCCGGGCGGCATACGCTACAGCGCCAGCGTCGCGGCCGGGCTGCAGGGCATCGACGGCAGCCCGCTCGCCAGCGAGTACCGCTGGTCGTTCAGCACGGCGCGGCCGCAGGTGCTGGCGGTATTCCCGCAAGACGGCGAGCGCCTGGTGCCGATCGAGCAGCCGATCTCGCTGCAGCTGAGCCAGCCGATCGACGCTGCGGCCGCGCGCGCCGCCTTCCACCTGCGCGCAGGCGGCGCCGACGTGCCCGGCACACTTGATCTCGTGCGCGATACGCTGGTGTTCACGCCAGGCCAGCGGCTCGCGTTCGACAGCGACTACCAGGTGGCGCTCGGCGCCAGCCTGGGCGGCGCGGCCGGCGCCGGCATGGCGGCCGACTTCACCAGCGCCTTCCACACCGTGCCGCTGCCACGGCTGCTCGGCACCCAGCCGGCCGACGGCCAGGCCAACGTCAACCCCGGCAGCGACCTGGCGCTGTTCTTCAACACGCCGATCGACGCGGCCACGGTGATGGCCAACCTGCAGATGACGCCGCCGATCTCGCCGACGCAGGTGTACACCTACGGCGCGCAGATCTACCCAGGCGACACCAGCGCCCCGCCCGGCGCGGCCTACGGCTTCCACATCAGCTTTGGCGCCCGCCCGTCGAGCAGCTACCGCGCGCGGATCGGGCCAGGCATCGCCGACCCATACGGCAACCGCACCGGCCAGGCGCTGGAGATCGGCTTCCGCACCGCGCCGCTGCCGCCGGGGATCCAGATCGTGATGCCCGACTACATCGCTACCTACGACGCGCACAACCCGGCGCGCGTCGGCATCAGCTCGGTGAATATCGGCACCGCCAGCCTGGCGCTGTTCCGCCTGAGCCTCGACGCGCTGAAACAGCCCTACTGGGATGCCTCGCGCACGCCGACGGACGACACGCTCATCCGCCGCTGGCAGGTGCCGCTGAACACGCCGCTCGACCAGCCGACGCTCGCCAAGATCGACCTGCTGGCGAATGGCGGCGCGCTCGACCCCGGCGCGTACCTGCTGACGCTCGACCAGCCGCAAGGCCCGCCGCAGCAGCACGTGCTGGTGGTGTCGAACCTGAACGTGACGCTCAAATCGAGCCCCGGCGACGCGCTGGTGTGGGCCAACGACCTGGCCAGCGGCCAGCCTGCCGCCGGCTTGGCGTTCGATTTCTTCGACGACACGGGCAGCGCGCTCGGCAGCGCCAGCACCGACGCGAATGGCGTGGCGCGGCTGAAGCTCGCGCGCAGCGAAAACCACTGGACAATCGCGATCGCGCGCCAGCCGTTCGCCGCCGCCGCCTCGAGCTGGTCGCGCGGCCTGAGCCCTTGGGATTTCGGGCTCGACGGCAGCGGCGCGCTGCCCACGCTGGCGATGCACGTCTACACCGACCGGCCGATCTACCGGCCGGGCCAGGAAGTACACTTCAAAGGCATTGTGCGCAGCGAAAGCGACGCGAGCTTCAGCTTGCCGCCGGGCGGCCAGGCCGAGGTGACGATCACCAGCCCGCGCGGCGAGCAGGTAGCCCAGCAGCAGCTGGCGCTCAGCGCCAATGGCGCGTTCGACGGCAGCCTGAAGCTGGCCGACGGCGCGGCGCTCGGCCAGTACAGCATTGGCGTGTCGCTCGGCGGCCAGGGCGGCAACGCGAGCTTCCAGGTGGCGGCCTACCGCCCGCCCGAGTTCCAGGTGGGCGTGGCGCTGCCCGCCGCCGAGCTGGTGCGCGGCGCGCCGATCGCCGCCACCGCCGTGGTGAGCTACTTCTTTGGCGGGCCGGTGGCCAACGCGCCGGTGCAGTGGAACGTGCTGGCCGATAGCTACCGCTTTCAGCCGGCGTGGGGCGGGCGCTACCAGTTCGGCGATAGCGACGACCCCTGGCGCTGCTGGGAGTGCTGGTGGCGCCCAGCCACGCCACCCCAGCCGATCCTGAGCGGCAGCGGCACCACCGACGCGCAGGGCCGCCTGGCGATCGGCATCCCGGCCGACCTCAAAGACGCCCAGGGGGTGCCGATCACCGACAGCGTGCGCCTGACGATCGAGGCGACCGTAACCGGCAACGACAACCAGGCGATCAGCGGGCGCGCCAGCCTGGTGCTGCACCGCGGCCAGCTGTACATCGGCCTGGCGCCGCGCGGCTACGTCGCGCAGGCCGGCCAGCCGCAGACGATCGACCTGGTGGCCAGCGATACTGCCGGCCGGCGCGTGCCTGGGCAGGCGATCGACGTCGAGCTGGTGAAGTATACCTGGGACAACCGCTTCGTGGCCGACGCGGGCGGCAGCGGGCACTGGCAGTGGCAGGAAGTGCGCACCAGCGCCGGCCGCCAGAGCGTCACCACCGACGCGCAGGGCCAGGCCAGCGCTACATTCACGCCGGCCGAGGCCGGCTCGTACCGCGTGGTGGCGCGCACCACCGACGCCGGCGGCCGCGCCGCGCAGTCTTCGGCGTTTGTGTGGGTCGCCGGCAGCGAGTACACACCCTGGCGGCGCGACAACACCGACCAGGTATCGCTGATCGCCGACAAGACCAGCTATACGCCGGGCGAGACCGCCGAGATCCTGATCCCCTCGCCGTTCACGCGGCCGCACTGGGCGCTGATCACCGTCGAGCGCGGCGGCGTGCTGAGCTACGAGGTGCGCCAGCTCAACGGCAATAGCGCGCTGTTCCGCCTGCCGATCACCGCCGCGCACGCGCCCAACGTGTACGTCACGGTCACGCTATTCAGCCCGCCCGAGGCCGCCGGCCAGCCGTCCGACTTCAAGCTCGGCATCCTGCCGCTGGCGGTCGCGCCCGACCCGCAATCGCTGAAGGTCAGCCTGACGCCCAGGCTGGCGCAGGGCGACACCAGCGCCCAGCCCGGCCAGACGGCCGACTTCGACGTGCAGGTGAGCGACCTGGGCGGCCAGCCAGTCGCGGCCGAGCTATCGCTCGACCTGGTGGATCAGGCGGTGCTAAGCCTGCAGCCGCGCACGCCCGACGCCATCCGCGAGGCTTTCTACTACCGGCGCGCGCTGGCCGTAGGCACCGCCAGCGGCCTGGCGGTGTCGGGCGACCGGTTCTTGCAGCAGTTCGACCAGGAGCTGCTGCGCCAGCAGGGGCCGCCGCTCGGCAGCCTGCCGACCACTGCGGCTGGCGGCTCTGCCGGCAGCGCCGGCGGCGCGCCCCTCGGTACCGCCATACCAGCGTCAGCCCCCCAGGCAGCCGACAGCAAGAGCGCCGCGGCCGGCCCGGAGATCGCCGTGCGCCAGCAGTTCGCCGACACCGCCTACTGGAACGCGCGCGTGCAGACCGACGCGAGCGGCCGAGCCAGCGTGCAGTTGCGCCTGCCCGATAACCTCACCACCTGGGTGCTACGCGGCGTAGCCTTCACCGCCGAGACGCGCGTTGGCGAGGGCACCGCCAGCTTGCTCGTCACCAAACCGCTGCTGGTGCGCCCGGTAACGCCGCGCTTCCTGGTGGTCGGCGACGTCGTCGAGCTGGCCGCGAATGTCAGCAACAACACCGGCGCGCCGCTCGACGCCCAGGTGGCCCTGGCCACGCGCGGCCTGAGCATCACCGGCGAGCTGACGCAGACGCTGAGCATCCCGGCGAATGGCGAGGCGCGCGTGCGCTGGCGCGCCGAGGCGCAAGACGTCACCAGCGCCGACCTGGTGTTCAGCGCTCGGTCGGGCCAGTACGCCGACGCCAGCCGGCCGCGCCTGGCGACCGGGCCGGAGGGCACGCTGCCGGTATACCGCTACAGCGCGCCCGAGATCGTCGGCACCGGCGGGCAGATCGCCGGCGCAGGCGCGCGCACCGAGGCGATCGGGCTGCCGCCGAATGTCGACCCGCGCAGCGGCGAGCTGACGGTGCGTATCGACCCGTCGCTGGCGGCGGGCATGCGCGACGGCCTGCGCGCGCTCGAGCATTTCGAGTATGAATGCACCGAGCAGACGGTCTCGCGCTTTCTGCCGAACATTCTGACGCAGCGCGCGCTGCAGCGCCTGGGCATCGCCAACCCCGACCTCGCGGCGCGCCTGCCGCAGCTGGTGAGCGACGGCCTGGCCAAGCTGTACGCCCAGCAGCACGGCGACGGCGGCTGGGGCTGGTGGCCGCCCAGCGCCAACGCCCAGCTCGACGAGAGCAACCCGCATATCAGCGCCTACGTGGTGTTCGGGCTGCTGCGCGCCAAAGAAAGCGGCTACGACGTGCGCGACGACGTGATCGCGCACGGCCTCGACTACCTGGCGAGCAAGCTGCTGCCCACCGGCAGGCGCCCCGATCAGCTCAGCACCGCCGACGCCAACCAGCAGGCGTGGCTGCTGTACGTGCTGGCCGACGCTGGCCGCGCCGACGGCGCACGGCTCGACGATGTGTACGCCAACCGCGCCAAGCTGAGCTACTTCGCCCAGGCTCTGCTGGCGCTGGCGCTGAACCGCGCCGGCGCGCCGCCCGACGACGCGCGCATCAAAGGGCTGCTGGCCGACCTGAACAGCGCCGCCGTGCTCAGCGCGACCGGCGCGCACTGGGAAGAAAACCAGCCCGACTGGTTGAGCATGAACACCGATACGCGCACCACCGCGATCGTGCTCATGGCCCTGGCCCGGCTCGACCCATCCGCCAGCGCGAAGCAGCCGCCCGATACGCCGAGCGCCACATCGCAGCAGGCGGCGCCTGCCTCGCCTTTGCTCCCGAACGTCGTGCGCTGGCTGATGGCCGCGCGGCGCGACGGCGAGTGGGCCAGCACCCAGGAGAGCGCGTGGTCGCTGATCGCGCTGACCGACTGGATGGCCCAGAGCGGCGAGCTGCGCCCCGACTACGACTACGGCGTGTGGCTGAACAACGCGCAACAGGCCGGCGGCCACATCGGCCCGAACGACGCTCAGACCCCGGTCGTGCTGCGCACGCGCGTGGCCAACCTGCTGAGCGAGGGCGGCAACCGGCTGACGATCGGGCGGGGCGCGGGTGGCGGGCAGCTGTACTACACCGCGCACCTGCGCGCGTTTCTACCGGTCGAGCAGACGCAAGCGCTCGATCGCGGCGTGAGCGTGCGCCGCCGCTACACCCTGGCAAGCTGCCAGGACGGGCCGAAGTGCCCCGAGCTGCGCGAGGCGCGCGTGGGCGATGTCATCCGCGTGGAGCTTGAGATCGTTGCGCCAAACGACCTGTACTACCTGCAGGTCGAAGACCCGCTGCCCGCTGGCGCCGAGGCTGTCGATACCAGCCTGGCCACCACCAGCCTGCTGGCGCAGCCGCCGCAGACCACCGGCAACCTGCCCATCGCCGAAGCCGCCCCCGGACAGACAGCAATCGTCGATAGCCCGTGGCCGTGGTGGTGGCGTTGGTACAGCCACAGCGAGCTGCGCGACGAGAAGCTGGCGCTGTTCGCCGACGCGCTGCCGCGCGGCGCATACCTGTACAGCTACACCATCCGCGCCGCGCAAGCCGGCGAATTTCGCGTCATACCGACCACCGCGCGCGAGCAGTACTTCCCCGAGGTGTACGGCCGCGCCGATGGCCAGATCCTGCGCATCACTGAATAGTCTGGGCTTGCCTCGGGCATGAGCGAAAAGAAGGCTCGGCAGGGCGCTACCTGCCGAGCCTTCTTTTTTGTTGTGACTTACGCTTTGGTGGGGTTTGGGGGCGGCTTCGCCGCCTCTTTTTGTGTTGCACTACATGGCGAAGCCACCTAGTGCAACACAATCGATACGTGATCAAGCGAACAGCGTATAAAGCCTCATCGCATTGACGCAAGGCAATTACGCCGGCGTATGCGTCAGAATATAATCGTAGGCGCTGAGAGCCGCGCGCGCGCCGTCGCCGATCGCGATCAAAATCTGCTCGCCAAACGCCGTCGTGACATCGCCGGCCGCGAACAGGCCGGGCAGCGTGGTCGCATTCAGCTCGTCGACCCAGATAAACCCATCGGCGTCGGTCTGCGCAATCTTCTGCACGATCGCGCTGTTCGGCACCAGCCCAAGATCGACAAACGCCGCGTTGACGCGCAGCCGCCGATGCTCGTCGCCCTGCTCGATCACCAGCGCCTCGACATTAAACGGGCCAACCACCGCCTTCACCTGGAAGCCCTCGATCAGCTCGACATTCGTGCGCTGGCGCAGCGAGTGGGCCAGCGGCGTCTCCAGGCCGCCCGCCTCGGGCGCGATGATATACACCTTCGCGGCGGTGCGCGCCAGCTCGGCCGCGCCGCGCAGCGCGCGCACGGAGGTGCCCACCACCGCCACCGGCTTGCCGGCGACAATGTGGGCGTGCGTGGTGGCCGAGTAGCCCAACCCCTGGCCCAGCAGCTCGAGCGCGCCAGGCGCCTCAAGCGGCTTCGGCGCCGCGCCGGTGGCCACCAGCACCGACCGGCCTTCGAGCACGCCGTGCTGCCCGGTCGATACCTGGAACACGCCGTCGTTCTTCACGACGCTGCTCACGCGGTCGCAGATTGTGGCGTTGGGGTAGGCCAGCACCTGCTGCTCGAGCGCCCGCGCCGCCGCCGCCCCGGCCACATACTCGTCGCCCGGCTGGCCGCGCAGGTGCTGCTGGGTGCCGGCCTTGCCGCCCAGCTTCTCGTATACAATCACGACATCGAGCTGTTTGCCGAGCGCGTAGACCGCAGCGGAAAGCGCGGCCGCTCCGCCGCCTACGATAATCAGATCATGCATACGTTTCCTCATTCTCTATGGTGATGTTCGTGGGGTGCTGCCGACGCACGCGCCCTGCGACGCGGAAACAGGCAGCAAAAACAGGGATTGCGCTACCTCCGAAGTATAGGCTGCGCCACGGCATATGTGCGTAAAGAAAGCGCAACAGGTGATGACAGCTCATTCACAGGATTTACGCGCTGCGCGTTTTTGCCTTCGGCAGAGCGGTACTTTTGCATGGAAGGTGCTCAGAAGGTGGCGCAATGCGCCACCTTCTGAGCACAAAAGAAAGTACAGTACCATGCTGCCGCAGGCAGAACAAGCCCATATCGCAGGCAACTGCGTAAGTCCTGTCATTCACAGGACTTACGCGGTGCGTTTCGGGAAGGCTGCGCCTCATCTCGTAAGAGTTTCGTAACGCCCTCATAAGGGGCGGCGCGTATGCTGATGCTCGGCCACAGTCGCCGTTCCAGACGTGGCGAAGCACCAGCGGCATTGCCGCACATACCGAGGAGGTTCTCTATGCGCGTAGCACTCCCGCTCGCGGCGCTGGCAGGCGTGGCCCTGCTGATTGGCGCCCTGGCGCTGCTGCGGCCCGCGCCCGAAGCCGCCGGCCGCCCGGCCGCCACGCACGCTGCACAGAAGGACGCGCCGCGCGCGCCCGAGCTCGACGGCGCCGGCGCCTGGATCAATTCCGAGCCGCTGACGCTGGCCGACCTGAATAGCCACGGCAAGGTCGTGCTCATTGATTTTTGGACTTACGGCTGCTATAACTGCCAGAACACGCTGCCATACGTCAAACAGTGGTGGGAAAAGTACAAAGATCAAGGGCTCGTGATCGTCGGCGTGCACACGCCCGAGTTCGCTGCCGAACGCGTGCTCGGCAATGTGCAGGATGCGGTGAAGCAGGCCGGGATCGAGTGGCCGGTTGTGCAGGACAACGATTACACAATCTGGCGGGCCTACCGCAACAACTACTGGCCACGGTTTTACCTGGTCGATCGGCACGGCCAGATCGTCTACGACCACATCGGCGAGGGTGCCTACGAGGAGACCGACCGGCAGATCGCCGCAGCGCTTGCAGCCGCGCCGTAGCTGTTATACCGAATTCGCTCGATTACTTACACTTTGGTGGAGGTTCGGGGGCGGCTTCGCCGCCCCCGAAATTTCTTTTTCTTGTGCGGCGCCCGGCTTTGCCGGGCACCGCACAAGAAAACACAAGTAATCAAAAAAGCAGCAGATCCAGCTTCTCAAACAGGCGCGCAGGCGATTGCAGCGCGGCGCTCGCGCCGGCGTTACGTTGACACCCCCACACCGCTATCGTATAATGCCGCCCGCCGGCCTCGCGCCGTTCTGGAGCGTGTTCACGGGCCGGGGTGCATGGCCGAACCACCGAGCGTTGCGGCAGCGCGCCAGGGCGCGCGGTGTCCCGGCGCAGGGTGCGCGAGTTTGGAACGAGCTGTAGTGCCAATTGGCATCGATATGCGCTGGCGCGCGCCAATGCTGTGGCTGATCGGCGCGCTGCTGCTGGCTGGGGCGCTGGCGCTCGGCGGCGGCGGCGCGCTTTTGGTGTGGCTGGCGGCTGGGCTGCCGCGCTGGGCCGCGCCTGGCCTGGCGGTGGCACTGCTCTACACTACGCCCGGCCTGCTGCTGCTGCGGCTACTGTGGCCGCGCGAGCGCGCGCTGGGCTACGCCGAGCGGCTGGCCTTGGCGATCGGCGCCAGCGTGGCGCTGCCGCCCCTGCTGCTGCTGCTGTTTCAGCAGCTGGGCCTGCCCTGGGGCGCCACCGCCACCTGGGCCTACCTGGTGCTCTGCAGCGCCACCTGGGCTGTGCTGGCGCTGCGCGGCTGGCGCGCGCGGCCCGCGCCCGAGCTACGTGGGCCGGGCGTGGCGCTGCTCGGCGTGGCGCTGGCGGCGCTGCTGGTGCGGCTGTACGCCGCGCGCGGCCTGCCAGTGGGGCTGCTGGGCGACTCGTACCAGCATACGCTGATGGCCCAGCTGCTGGTCGATCACCGCGGCCTGTTTCAGTCGTGGCAGCCCTACGCGCCGCTCAGCACCTTCACCTACCATTTCGGCTTTCACGCCAACGCCGCGTTTTTCCACTACCTCACCGGCCTGAGCCTGCCCCGGAGCGTCGTGTGGGTTGGGCAGCTGCTGAACGCCGCGACGGTGCCGCTGGTGTTCGCCCTGGCCAGCGCGCTGAGCGCGCCGCGCTGGGCTGGCCTGTGGGCCGCGCTGATCGTCGGCTTTGTCGCCAACATCCCGGCCTTCTACATCAACTGGGGCCGCTACACCCAGCTCACCGGCCAGGTCGTGCTGATGGCGCTGGTGGTGTGCTGGGCGGCGCTGGCCGAGACTCAGGCGCAGCAGCGCCGCTCGCAGCGGCTCGCGTCCCTCGGCGCCTGGCTCGCCGCGCTCTGGCGCCCGATACTGCTGGCCGGGCTGCTCACCGCGGCCATGATGCTGACGCACTACCTGGTGACGGCCCTGGCGGCGCTGTTCGTGCTCGGCTACTTGGTGGTGCTGGCGCTGGCGCGGCGCTCGTGGCCGCTGCTGGGCGCGCTGGCGCTGCGGGCAATTCCGGCCGCCGCGCTTGGCCTGCTGCTGGCGCTGCCCTGGCTGCTGAACGTGCTGCGCGGCCAGCTGCTGCGCAATGCCAATGGCATGGTCAGCGGTGCGTCGGGCCAGGCGGTGATCAGCCAGATGTCGGCGCTCGAGCCCGTGGCGCCGCGCTATGTCGGCGGTGGGGTGCTGGCGCTGGCGCTGGCCGGGCTGCTGGCGGCCGCCTGGCGCCGCGAGTGGCGCATGGCCCTGCCGGCGCTGTGGGCCGCCCTGCTGGTGATCGCCGTGGCGCCATATGTCGTGGGCCTGCCCGGCGCCGGCATCATCGACGCTCCCACCGGCCTGGGCACGCTGTTCATCCCCGCCGCGCTGCTGGCCGGCTACGCGCTGGCCAGCGCCCAGGGCCTGCTGGCGGCGGCGATCGGCCGCGCGCGCCTGCCCGCCGCCCTGGCCGAAGCTCTGGCCGCAGGCGCGGCGCTGGCGGTCATCGCGCTCAACAGCGGCGGGCAGGCGCGCATCGCCACCGGCGAGACGGCGCTGGTCGGCCAGGCCGACCTCGCGGCGATCGAGTGGATCCGCGCCAACACACCGCCCGACGCGCGCTTTCTAGTGAATAGCTTCCCGGCCTACGGCGGAACGCTCGCGGCCGGCACCGACGCGGGCTGGTGGCTGCCGCTGCTGGCCGGCCGCTGGGCGAGCCTGCCGCCGCTGACGTACGGCAGTGAGCAGGGCGAGCGCGTAAACTACCAGAAGCACCTGAACGACTTCGTCGCCGCGCTGCGCGGCCGGCCGCTGAGCGACCCGCGCCCGGTGCGCGTCGACCTGACGCGCAAGGCCGCCTTGGGCGCGCTGCGCAGCGCTGGCGTCACGTACATCTACAACGGCGCGCACCCGTTCCCGGCCACGGTCGATCGCTTCGACTCGGCCATCCTGCGCACCAGCCCACTATTCACCCTGGTGTACGAGGCCGGCGGGGTCGAGATCTTTCGAGTGAATACGAGCGCCTCATGAAATTCGTCGTTATTGGCCCAACCTACCCGTTTCGCGGCGGGATCTCGCACTACACCACGCTGCTGGTGCGCCGGCTGCGCGAGCGCCACGACGTGCGCTTTTTCTCGTACCGCCGCCAGTACCCCAAGCTGCTGTTCCCCGGCAATGTCGGCGCCGACCCGAGCGAGTCGACGCTGTACGAGCAGTGCGAGCGCACCGTCGATACGCTTAACCCGCTCACCTGGCTGGCCACGGCGCGGCGCGTGGTGGCCGAGCGCCCGGACATCCTGCTGCTGCAGTGGTGGACGCCCTTCTGGATCCCGCTGCTCTTGATCGTCTCGCGCGCCGCGCGCCGCGCCGGCATCCCGATCCTGTACATCTCGCACCAGTTTATCGAGCCCGACAGCTCGCTGATCGAGTGGTTCTTCGCCCGGCTCACGCTGCGCCTGGCCGATGGCCTGATCGTGATGACCGAAGAGGAGTTCGGCATGGCCCGGCGGGTGCTGCCCGGCAAGCCCATCCGCGCCGGCCACCACCCGATCTACGAGGGCTTCCCGCGCCACGAGCTGCCGCGCGCCGAGGCGCGCCGCCGGCTTGGGCTGCCGGCCGAAGCGCCGCTGCTGCTGATGTTCGGCTTCGTGCGGCGCTACAAAGGGCTGCGCTACCTGCTCGACGCGCTGGGCTCGCTGCCCCAGCCGCCACACGTGCTGGTGGCAGGCGAGTTCTGGGAAGACGAGCAGCCCTACCGCGAGCAGATCCGCCGCCTGGGGCTCGAAGATCGCGTCACGCTGCACAACCGCTATATTCACAACGAAGATATCGAGCCGTACTTCGCCGCCGCCGACGCGCTGGTGCTGCCTTACCTCAGCGGCAGCCAGAGCGGTGTCGGCATGATCGCGATCCATCACGGCCTGCCAGTGATCGCTACCGCCGTTGGCGGCCTGGCCGAAACCATCACCGACGGCGAGACCGGCATGATTGTGCCGCCTGGCGACAGCGCGGCGCTCGCCCGCGCGATCGAGCGCTTCTTCGCCGAGCAGCTGGGCGACACCTTTCGCGCCGGCATGGCCCACGCGCGCGAGCGGCTATCGTGGGCCGCGCTGATACGCATTATCGAGGAGCTAAGCCATGAACTTGCCGCAGGCGGCGCGGGCGAGCGCGCCGACGGCCGCGCTGCCGACGATCGGCATCTCGGCCGTCGTACCAGTATTTAACGAGGCCGAGACGATCGAGGAGATCGTGCGCCGCCTCGAGCACGTGCCCGTCATCCGCCAGATTGTCGTCGTCGACGATTGCTCGCGCGACGGCACCCAGGAGATCGTGCGCCGGCTGGTGTCCGAGCGCCGCGTGGTGGCCGCCTTCCACGATCGCAACCGTGGCAAAGGCGCCGCGCTGCGCAGCGGCCTGCCGCTGGTGCAGGAAGAGTACCTCGCCATCCAGGACGCCGACCTCGAGTACGACCCGCGCGACTTCATTGCGATGGCCGAGCTGATCGAGCGCTACGACGCACAGGTGATCTACGGATCGCGCTTCCTCGGCGCCGGCCGCAGCGGCATGCTCTGGACGCACTACCTGGGCAACCGCGGCCTCACGCTGCTGTTTAACTTCATGTTTGGGCGCTGGATCACCGACATGGAGACGTGCTACAAGCTGTTCCGCACGAGCCTGCTGCGCCAGATCGGCATCGACAACGACCGTTTCGACGTCGACCCCGAGCTGACCGCAAAGGTGGTGCGCGCCGGCCACAAAATCTACGAGAGCCCGGTGTCGTATGTCGGCCGGCCGTACATCGCTGGCAAGAAGATCAAGCCGCGCGACGCCTTCACCGCCGTCGAGACGCTGTGGCACTACCGCCGCTGGCGCCCGCAGCCCGTCGCCGAGCCCGAGCCTGTGGGCGCGGCGCGCGGCTAGGTCGCGCGAGCCAAAGCCGCCGCACAAGCCGGCGAATATAAATAGGACTTACGCGGTTGGCGCGCTCAGCCTTCGGCAGAGCGGTACTATCCTCGTGTATTGCGTGCGGTTGTTCCACGCTCTGCGCCGAACAACCGCATACAGAAGATGAAGATAGAGAAGTACCACGCTGCCGCAGGCAGAATCGACGAACGACGCGAGCCACCACATAGCTCGTGTACTATAAAGTGAACAGACAATGACACAGCTCCTGCCGATCACACCCCACTTTGCCGCCTACTACCGCTCGCTGCTGATCGCCGATCAGCTGGGCCTGCCCGCCCGCGCCGCGCGCGTGCTCGACGTCGGCTGCGACGACGGCTACATCATGAGCCGGGTCGACGCGCCGCTGCGCCTCGGCGTCGATGTAAACCCGCGCCTGCGCCCCTCCGACGCAGTGGCGGTGGCGCGCGCATCGGCCACCGCGCTGCCGGCGCTCGCCGGCACTTTCGACTGCATCCTGGCCTTCGATGTGCTCGAGCACGTCGCCGACGACCGCGCCATGATGCGCGAGATGCTGCGCGTGCTCGCGCCCGAGGGCACGCTCTGGTTCACCACCCCCGCGCTCGGCTTCCGCATGTTCCCGGCCTGGCTCACGCCCTACACCAACCGCAGCTTCGGCCATGTGCGCAACGGCTACACGCCCGAGCAGCTCGGCGCGCTGCTGCCCGACGCCGAGCGCTACTCGGTTGAGTTTTTCTTCTGGAACGAGCCGGCCCTGCGCCTGCTGTTCGCGCCGCTGCACTTCCTCAACCTGGCCGCGCCATCGGCCGCCGCCGCGCTGGCGCGGCTGTGCTACCGCCTCGACAGCGCGTTCCACGAGGGCCGGCGCGGGCACCTGCTTGGCCGAGTGCGCCATCGCGCGGCCGCGAGCTAGCTCCATGCGCCTGCTGTTTCTGAGCACCTCTAGCCTCGAAGATCCCTCGCCGCGCGGGCGCTGGCTGCCGCTGGCGCGCGAGCTTGCGGCGCTCGGCCACCAGCCCGAGCTGGTGATGCTGCACCCGACCTACGGCCGACTGCCTGCCGGCCAGCGGCGCCAGGAGCGCGGGGGAGTCGTGGTATACTACGCCGGTCAGATGCACGTCTACGGCCCGGTGACGCAGCGGCGCTACTACGGCTCGGCCGCACTGCTGCGGGTGACGCTGCTGGCCACCTGGCGGCTGCTGCTGGCCGCGCTGCGCGCCCACCCCGACGCGATCCATGTCTGCAAGCCCCAGCCAATGAATGGGATGGCCGGGATGCTGGCGGCTAGGCGCCTGGGCGTGCCTCTGTACGTCGACTGCGACGACTACGAGGCCGGCGGCAATCGCTTCGGCTCGCCCTGGCAGCGCGCGCTGGTGCGCTACTGGGAAGATATGCTGCCGCGCCGCGCCGCCGCCGTCACCGTCAACACGCGCTTTCTGCAAAGCCGCTGCGCCGAGCTTGGGGTGGCCCCCGAACGCATTGTGTACGTGCCCAACGGCATCGCCGCCGCGCGCATCGGCACGCCGCCGCCACGGCAGGTGGCCGGCCTGCGCGCCGCGCTGGGCCTGGGCGACGCTCCGGTGGCGGTCTACGCCGGCACACTCAGCGAAACCAGCCACAACCTCGGCCTGCTGCTCGACGCGTTCGCGCTGGTGCACGCGCAGCTGCCGGGCGCGAAGCTGCTGCTAGTGGGCACCGGCCCCGACCACAACGCGCTGGCGGCGCGCGCGCACGACCTGGGCCTGGAGGGGCACGCGCTGTTCGTTGGCCACGCCGACTACGCCATGGTGCCGGCCTACTTCGCGCTCGCACGCTGCTCGGCCGACCCTGTGGCCGACGACGCGGTGGCGCGCGGGCGCTCGCCGCTGAAGATCGTCGAGAGCCTGGCAGCCGGCGTGCCTGTGGTTACCGGCGACGTGGGCGACCGCGCCGAGATGCTCGGCGCGCGCGGCGGCACGATCGTGGCCCCCGGCAGCGCCCGCGCACTAGCCGATGGCATGCTGGCATATCTGCGCGGCGCAGCCGCCGACAGCAATGCGGCTGGCTTCGCGCGCGAGCAGGCCGCCCACTTTCGCTGGGGTCGCCTTGCGCGCGAGTGGCTGGAGGCATACCGGTAATAGTCTTTATTGGAAATAATAATGATGGGGGTTTGAGGGCCACAGGCCCCAAACATCCTCTCTTGGTGGGGCAAAGCCCCTCCGGCTCCCCTATTTCCGATTAAGTCTCATAACAAGAGCAAAAGTCGCTTGTTGCCACAGGCACGAGCGCGCGCTATGAGCGATGGCATAAGAGCTATCACAAACAGAAATTTTGATCTCGATCATCATCCCTAACCTGCACTCCCCACTGATTGGCCAGGTCGTCGCGGCGCTCGAGCGGCAGACCGCGCGCGCCCAGGTCGGCGACATTATTGTAGTCGGGCAGGATCGCTACGGCCAGATCCCCGCGAGCGCGCGCTTTGTCGAGACGCCCACGCCGGTCTCGGCCGCCGCCGCCCGCAACCTGGGCGCGCGCCAGGCCCGCGGCGATGTGCTGCTATTCCTCGACGCCGACTGCATCGCCGCGCCCGACCTGGCCGAGCGGCTGCTGGCGCGCTTCGCCGCCGGCAGTGCCGTGGTGGGCGGCGGCATGGCGCTCGACGCCGATAGCTACTGGGTGCTGTGCGACAACCTGCTGTCGTTCGGCGAGTCGCTGGCCACCGCGCCGGCAGGCCCGCGCGCCTACCTGCCCAGCTTCTGCCTCGGCATTGCGCGCGCCGCGTTCGAGCAGGTCGCCGGCTTCGACGAGGGCTATGCCGGCGCGGCTGGCGAAGATATCGACATCTGCCTGCGGCTGCGCCAGCGCGGCCACGCGCTGTTCTTCGACCCGGCGCTGCGCGTGGTGCATCGCCCGCCGCGCAGCTCGGCGCGGGCCATGTGGCGCCACCAGCGCGCCTTCGGCCGCGGGTACTACCAGGTGGTGCGCACGCGCCCCGGCATGCTGCGCTCGCCGCTCGCGCGCATACGCCCGCGCACCGTCCCGCTGCTGCTGGCGGCCGCGCCGGCGCTTGCCTGCACCGATATCGCCAGGCTGTTTCGCCACAACCCGGCGCTACGCGGCTGCGGGCGCGCCGCGCCTGGCATGGTCTTGGGCCGGATCGGCTGGTATAGCGGTGTGGGTGGTGCAATCGGAGTAGCAGTGCGCCGCTAATACTGTCGGGGCTGGTAAAAGGCTACGCTGGCCATATCTCCGTCTGAAGGGCCAGCACGGAGTTCTTAAGAATAACAAAGGTAAACTTTTATGCGCTTTCCGGCCGCATTGCGATGGCTATCGCAGTTATATAATGCCCTGTTCACTACTCGCGCTTCGGGAATCCAGCAAGAAATACAATTCTGGGATGAGTGGTTTCGTACCAAGGGCCTCTCGTGGCCCGAGGGTTACACACGGCGCTTCGACCCACAGCTTGAGCTATCGGAGTACCACCGTAGCTTTATCGATCAGCTGCCGCAAGAAGATATCAAGATTCTCGACGTCGGCGCTGGCCCGCTTACACTTCTGGGCAAAACACATCCCTCGAAGCGTATTACGATTGTTGCAACCGATGTATTGGCCGACCAATACGCGCAATTAATTCAAAAGTATGCCGTGCGGCCGCTGACTCCAACCATTTTCGCCGATGTCGAACGACTGACCGAGCAATTTGCCGTCAATTCCTTCGACTTTGTCAATGCCCAGAATTGTATCGATCATACTCAGCACCCACTCGAAGCAATCAAGCAGATGATCGCAGTGGTAAAGCCGGCATGCTATGTGGCGCTTAGGCATGTCGAAAATGAAGCTGAGAATGCAAACTATGTTGGGTTGCATAAATGGAACTTCACCGTGCGCGATGGTCACCTCATGCTCAACAGCAAGCTCGCGCGCGTCGACGTGGCGCACGAATTGGCCGGAATAGCTACAGTGACATGTTTTAAAGAGAGTAATTGGGTCGTGGCCCGTATTTGTAAACATGCGTCTCCGGCGCACTCCTCGGGTATATGAATGATTTCGATGGTGGAACGATGAGCATCAGCATTGCGATCTGCACTCGTAATCGGCGCAGCGACATCACTCGCTGCCTCGATACACTGCTGAATATCGATTTGGCGCCAGTGAAAGAGATCATCATCCTCGATCAGTCCGATCAGCCGCTTAGCCTCGAACACATTCCAGCAAGCAGGCGCACGCTACTGCGCTATGCCTGGCGGAAAGGGCGCGGCCTCGCGCGCGCGCGTAACCAGGCGGTCGCGCTGGCAACAGGTGATATCGTCGCATTTACCGACGACGATTGCTTCGTTACCACAAACTGGGCCGTAACGATCGAGCGACTATTTCGCGAACACCCCGATGTAGACGGTGTATTTGGGCGCGTATTGGCGTACGGCGATCAATCTGAGATCACCTATCATCAATTTAAAACGGCATTTGGCGAGATCACCTATGCCACTAGGCCCGGCGGCCTGTCGTGCAGCGCGCTGATCGATAAGCCCACAAGCGCTACATACAACCGGCCGATCATGACACTCGAGCACCTTGGTTCAGGAAACAATATGGCGTTCCGCCGCACCGTCTTCGAGCACAATGGCTTGTTTGCCGAGCTATTGGGCGCGGGGGCATGGCTGCAGTCGGGTGAGGATATCGAATTCCACTACCGGCTGCTACGTGCACACCACCGCCTGATGTACACCCCCGACGCACTGCTCTACCACGATCGCTGGATGCGGCCACAGGAAAACGAGTCGCTTCAACATGGCTACACCGTTGGTGTTATCGCCACTTATCTCTACTTTGGGCTGCGCGGCGATCGATATGCCTGGAATTATTTCAAATATCGCTTTAGCACTGTAAAACAAGAGGTCGTGTCGTTATCGCAAGAACACGCCGAGCGTAAGCCACGGAGCTACTACACAACTCGCGCCCGTGCGTTTGCCAAAGGCATTGCGGGCGGCATCTGGCTGGCGTTAACACAGCGCCACGTACAAATGACGCCCCAAACTAGCTATACGATTACGCATGAAGCATAGAATGACACTGTACAAACGGCTGGAGTTACGCTTGTCAAGCTCACTCGAGCAGAGCAAACAGAAGCAAACCTTGCTGGGAACACTCATCCGAGGGATCTCGGCTGCGATCACCGGTGTGTTTCTGTCATATTTCCTCTCAGGCTTTGTTCAAATCCTGATCGTCCGGCAGCTTGGCAAGCTGCTTTATGGCGAGTATGCCACACTTACCGCTACGCTTGGCCTAATGGCTAGCTTGCTTGGCTTTGGCCTAGACGTCTGGGTGCTAAGCGAGGGCGGCCGCGATCACTCGACGCTAGCTATGAACATTGGCCATGTCCTGTGGGCCAAGATCGTCGGGGCGGTTGTGCTGCTAGCACTGGTGGCGCTGGCTTGGTCGAATCAGATGGTCGAGACGCCGGCATTTGTCATTGGAGTGCTGGGCATTATTTTCGACAGCTTCACAAGCACTGGTTACAGCGCCCTGCGCGCGCTCAACCGCAACGGCTCGGTCGCAATCTTCCAGGTGGTATCACCATTGGTGCTGCTTGGCGCGATCGGCGCAATGCAATATGTCGGCGCCAGTGTGCTGCTGCTGTTCTTCGTTCAAGCACTCACCAGCGCAGCACTTGCCACCACGCTGCTGCTGCTCTTGCGTAAGCTGGTGGGGCCACTATTGCTACACCGCTTTCGGCTCTGGTACCTTGTGAGCGGGGCCTGGCTATTTGTCGCGGCCGACGTACTCTCGAACATCTATACACAGTCAAGTATTGTGATTCTGGGCCGCTTGGTCGATCAGACGCTGGTTGGCCTTTGGAAGCCGGCGCTGAATGTGATCGGGTTTACGTTTCTCGTGCCTAGCCTGTTATTCTTAGTTGGCCTACCACAGCTTAACGCTGTAACGCGCGATCGACGACAGTATCGCAGCTTGCTGCTGGCGCTCTCAGCCGGCGCGCTGTGCTACGGCGTTGCAGTGATGATTGGGCTTTGGCTATTCAATGGCTTTATCGTGCAGCTGCTCTTTGGCCACGAGTACGATGCGGCACTGCCACTTGTACGCGCGATGAGCCTGGTACCACTGTTCAAGTCGGGCAGCTTTGTCTGCGTGGCCATCCTGCTCTCACTCAATCGCCAGCTCGTCCGAGTAGGCCTCCAGGCGATCGTCACGGTGCTCAGTGTGATCGGCGGCTTGGTATTCATTCCAATTTACGGCTTGCAGGGCGCAGTCTGGCTGTATGTTGCAATCGAGGCGCTGATCTTCATACTGTATCTGGCTGGTGCAGCATTCCAACTGCGGCGAGCGTGGCGATGAAAGTACTGCTGACCAACCAGAACTCGGTGTTAAACTTGGGCGATTTCGCCATTCATCTTGAAACACTGCGAATGGTGCGCGAGGCATGCCCCGAGGCCGAGGTGACGCTGACATATCACGACCTTGCCTCAGCGCGCGAGCATTTGCCAGGGTATCGCCTGCTACCGGCCCTGGACTCGTGGGCTTACCAAGTGAACGAGCGCGGTGAAGTCGTGTTCACGCCTGTGCTGCGGCGCATTATCGATGTACTGATATTGTGCCTAGGCGTGCTGATATATCGTTTTGGTGGTGCTACTCCGCGGCTGTTCCGCGACCAATCCAAGCACGAAGTATTTGCCGCATTCGCCTCGGCCGATATCGTGCTGGCATGCGGCGGCGGCTATATCTACGATACCGAATTGCCGCGCGGTCTGCCCTCACAGCTCATCAGCTTCGCTACCTGGTCGATCTTTCTGCTTGGATCGCATTTGCTGGCACTAGCTTTAGGTAAACCGCTGGTGCTATTACCGCAATCGATCGGGCCGTTGCGCGACCCGGTGCGGCAGCGTGTGGTTGCCTGGATCATCAGTCAGGCACGCCTGACTCTGGTGCGCGAACGCGAGTCGCTGGCACTGCTCGATGAACTAGGCTGTGGCGCCAAGGTGGCGTACTCGCCCGATTTAGCATTTGGCATGCCTGGCGGCGTACTCGCCGAGGCGCGTGCGCTGCTCGATACAGCCGATCTGCCACATGAAAGCGTGGCGTTTTGCGTCGGCATGACTGCGCTCGATTGGCGCGGCCAAAGCCGAGCGTTCGATGGGCAGGAGCGCTACGAGCGCGCGCTACTTGGCTGCATCGACGCAATCACGGCCGACAGCGGTATGGTAGTACTGTTCGCTCAATGCCATAGCCAGTTCGCCGCCTGGGACGATAAGCTCGTTAATCGGCGGCTACGCGAGCGCGCTCGCCAACCCGAGCGCGTGGTGCTAGTCGAACAGCTAGCCCAGCCCGATATACTCCAGGCTGCCTATGGTCAGATGGACTATTTCATCGGTACGCGCATGCACTCAGTTATATTGGCAGCGAATGCCGGAGTGCCAGCACTGGCGATCGGCTACCTGCATAAGTCGCTGGGAATCATGCGCGAAATAGGCCTGGCCGAGCGTTGCTTTGATATAGGCAGCGTCTCGGCCGAGCTGCTTATTGAAGGGTTGAGCAAATTACGCAACGCTCCCGATACCGAGCGAATTGCTACATACGTCGAGCACGCCAGGCGCCGTAAACGTGCGCTCGCCGCACTACTACCGATGCTGGCCGGCCAAACATATCATTTCAAGCCATAACATACTGTCGGAAAGGAGCTCCTGTGAAGCTGCCTGTGCCTGTGCAAAAGCTGGCGCGCGGTCCACTGCTAGCTGCCGAGTGGCTGGTAAAGCGCACGCTTTCAACAATACTCTGGGTCGCGTGGCGGGCGCACCTCAACCCTTTCACGTCGCTGCGCGGCCTCCCCGATAGCCCAGGCCGCTTTTACATCGACCAATTTTTGAGTCGGTATGCCGCCGAATGTCGCGGCCGCTTCCTGGAGTTCGGCGACCCACGCTACCGCCCAACGTTTGCACCCGCCATGGTTACGCAGTACGACGTGCTAAACATCGTACCAGGCCCAAATGTGACTATTGTCGGCGACATTCAAAGCTGCTCACAGATCCCCGACAACACCTATGATGTAATCGTCTGCACCCAAGTGCTCGAGCACGTGCCTAATCCGTTTCTTGCTTCGTCCGAATTGATTCGTATTCTCAAGCCAGGTGGGCGGCTACTACTGACCGTACCGGCAGCATACCCGTATCACGCAGTGCCGCGTGATTACTGGCGCTTCACCCGCGACTCGCTGCATCTGCTGTTTGGTGAACACCTGCACGACATACAAATTGAGCCTTGGGGTAACCGGGTATCGGTGATCGCATCATACTGGTACTGGGCTTACGATCAGCTACCACGCGATGCACTACTACGGCGCGACCCCGACAATGCTCAGATTCTTTCACTGTACGGCCGTAAATAACACGAGTTACGCGGTGTCCTCCCGCATGGGAGGTTTGGAGGGCTTGCGCCCTCAAGATCTCTCTTTTGGCTGGTCGCAGCCACCGCCGTGGCCGCGACCAGCCAAAAAGGAAGTTTTCGGGGCGGCTTTGCCGCCCCCGATGCGCACCGCGTAAGTCCTGTAAATAACACCAAGCTCAAGAACCACAGTGGCGTCCGGCAATGCCGAACGCCACTGTGGAAAGCATACGCACTCAAGCAGATCTCGCAGAATAGATCGCTCAAGGCCATCTGCCACCCGGCCACATACAGCGCGCTACTTTGTGCGCTGCACAATCGGGTTCACTTGAATCTGTCCGGTATCAAACGTCTTACCCGCCTCGATCTGGTAGATCCGCGCATTGCCATTGCTCTCGCGTACCACATCGCTGTTTCCATCATAATCGCCAACTATCAAAGCATATTCGTTAGGTGGAACAGTTGTAAATACAAAAAAGCCATTCTGATCGGTCAACGTCGCAGGGCTCTGCGACATATTCAGCACGTAGGCCGCGCTCTTGTGGTCGCTATCCCAGTGAATCTGCGCTAGGTACACAGGCGTCCCCGTGATCGGCGTATTGCCCCCAGCAGACAGCGCCTGGCCGGTCACAATCCCCGAGCTGGCACTTGGCGTAGGCACCGGTGGCCGGTTTGCGTTGGCCGGCTGCGGCACGGCCGCGCCGCCACAGCCCGCCAGCACCACAGCTGCAACTACGAGCAATAACACGACAAGCTTTACTTTCATTGGCAGGGCCTCCGAACATATCCAAAATTGTACACGCAAGGCAGCCGCATTGGCGGTTACGGCGACTAGTATAGCACGACTTCGCCGTAGTACGCAGTGTCGAATTGCTTACAAATATGTCAGCAAGCATTGCCTGGAAGGCGCGCTAAATGAACAAGGCTTCATAATAGCTTTAAGGCTTTACAAAGCCATAAATCGCCTCAATAACCCGATCGGGTTAGCGCTTAATCGAGCTAATTCGGCGATGAGAGCTGCAAAAACTACCCTCACGAAGTATGGAACCCGGCCGGCGAAGCAGGTATAGTAGCCACAACGAACTCGCGTTCGACCATGATCATTGTTGTAGGAGGCTTTTGGATGAAACGATTTTTGGTTGCTCTCAGTCTTGTGATGGCGATGTGCTTCTCGATCCTGCCGGGCGCTGCATTTGCCGCGCCGGCGTATCAGACGCCCTTCTCGGTCTCCATCACCTACCAGAACGTCGGCACCGGCACGGCGACGATCAATGTGAGCTTCTTCGCCGAGAACAGCGGCACGGCTCAGACGTTCTCGGCCGGCACGCTGGCGGCGGGCGCCAGCACCTCGCTGAGTGTCGGCCAGGCGGTGCAGGGCGGCTCGTTCAAGGGCTCGGCCGTGCTCTCGTCGGATCAGCCGGTGATCGCCACGATCGTGCAGGTCGACGCCAGCGGCGCTGTGAAGAACCGCCCGCTGTCGAATGGCTTCTCGGCCAGCGACGGCAACGCGAAGCAGCTGGTCGCTTCGGTGCTGAAGAACGCCTTCAATAGCACCACGGTCTTCTCGGTGCAGAACACCGAGTCGGCCCCGGTGAACGTCACCGTGAAGTACTTCGCGGTTGGCGCTTCGTCGCCGTCGGCGACGGCCACGGCGAATAACCTGCCGGCCGGCGCGGCCAAGTACTTCGATGCTGGCGCGATCGGCGACCTGCCGAACGGCTTCAGCGGCTCGGCAGTTGCCACCGCGGTGCTGGCCTCCGACAACACCACCCCGGCCAAGATCGTCGTGACGGCGAATGAGCTGAGCACCGTCGACGGCGCGTCGAAGAGCTTCGAGGGCACCGCGCTGAGCGGCCCGAAAGTCTACATGCCGTCGGCGCTCTGCAACGCCTTCGGCGGCCAGACGACGGCCTACGCGGTGCAGAATGCAGGCAACAGCAGCGTGACGTTCAACGTGCGCTACAAGCTGTCGGGTGCTGCCGACGTGATCGACGGCCCGTACACCATCGGCGCCGGCGGCAAGCAGAGCATCGGTGGCTGCACCAAGCTGTCTGCCGGTGGTAATGGCTCGGCGATCATCGAGAGCACCACGCCCGATGGCCAGCTGGTCGCGGTCGGTAAGGTTACTGGCGCGAACATCACCTCGGCCTTCCTGGGTGTTGTCGAGAACAATGGCTCGGCCAAGGTGGCGCTGCCGTATGTGCGCTATGCCTCGAACGCCGAGATCAACAAGCAGCAGCGCACCAGCATCGCGATCCAGAACATCGGCAGCGCCGATGCCACCAACGTGAAGGTGCAGTTCATCGACAAAGACGGCAACGTCAAGGGCACCCACACGATCGGCACCATCGCGGCTGGTGGTAAGGCCTCGTCGAACCCAACCCAGGGCAACGCCCTCGACGCCTGTGGCCGGTTCGGTATGTACGGCGCGAACGGCAGCACCACCGACTGCAATTCGGTTCTGTTCGGCGGCGGCGCGATCGTCACGGCCGATAGCGGCGCCCAGCTGGCGGTGGTCGTGCGTATCTTCACCGGCAGCCCGATCGCGGCCGGCGAGGACTACAACGGCATCAACGTTCAGTAATACTTACGCCTGAAAAAGTAAAGCGTTTGCAGAGGCGGCTCCTTTCTTCGGAAAGGGGCCGCTTTTGCTTTCGCCGTAGGCTTGGTACTTATGCTACATCCGGCTGAGCACTTGCCGTATGTTCAGGGCTCGGGAGCCACTCTGCCGCCCTCGAAAGTTCTTTAGCCGGCTGAGCACTTGCTATATATGGGGGTTCGGGGGCGGCAGGGGCGGCTTTGCCGCCCCCGCAAGTTCTTTTTGGGATGCCCTGCCTGGCTTCGCCAGGCAGGGCATCCCAAAAAGAAAGCGATCAAACGGAGTTATACCAAATTCGCTTGATGACGTACACTTTGGTGGGGGTTGGGGGCGGCGAAGCTGCCCCCAAATTTCTTATTGTGTTGCACGGCGCGGCTTCGCCACGTCGTGCAACACAATCTAGAAGTGATCAAGCGAACAGCATATTATTGGCCGGAGTTGACAATTGGGAACAGAGTGGAGTAGATAACCTGATACTCGCTCACCGCGCCGGGCTGACCGCCGGCGTTCGTGCCGAATAGAAAGATGCTGGTGCTGAGCGCAGCGGCGCGCGGCGAGATTCCGACATCGCTGGGTACGCCTACCGCTATGCGCCAGGCGTCGGCCGCAGGGCTGTACTCGGTAGCCGAGCGCTTCTGCGGGTCGAACAGCAACACGCTGTTGACGGTGCCTACCACCGCCGGCGCCGCCACGGGCGTGCTCAGCGGTACCAGCGCCTCCCAGGCGCCGCCCTCGGCGGTCGGGTCGAAGCGCTCGTTGGTGGCTAGCGGCCCGCTCTGATTCTCGCCGCCAATGACATAGATATGCTCTTCGACCAGCGCCGCACCGGCGTTGGCGCGCGGCGTGCGCATTGCTGTGCGCTCGGTCCATTTCCTCTCGCGCGGGTCGAACACAAATACCTCGCCACGGTAGCTCGTGCCGTCCCAGCCGCCAAATAGGTACAGCTGGCCCTCGAAATCGGCCAGTGCGTAGCGGCTGCGCGGCGCGGGCAGCGGCGGGAGCGTTTCCCACTGCTTGGTGCGCGGGTCGTAGGCTTCGCACACGCTCAGCACCTGGCCGCCTGGCCCCTCGCCGCCCGGCACGTACACCTTGCCGCCGATCGTCACAGCTTGCACGTGGCTGGCGGCCGTGGGCTTGGCATTCAGCGCCACCATCTGGTCTTTGCTTGGGTCGTATCGCTCGACCGCATCGCTGGGCGCGGCGCCAAGCGTGCCACCGATCAAGTATAGCTTGTTGTCGTAGGCGGCGACGGCGAAATCGCTGCGCGGCTGCGGCCAGGCGCGGTGGCTCTTCCAGCGGTTGAGCGTGGCGGCATCGGTGGCAGCCGCTGGCGCGAGCGTCTGCGGCGCGGGCCGCAGCACCAGCAGGTAGAGCAGCGCAAGGCCCACCAGCACAGCCGTGCCGGCCGTTATCGCCCCAATCAGGCGGGTGCGCGGGCGCGCCGGGGCGAGCGCCTCGGGCGCCGTCGCCGAGCCTGCGACGTCGTCGGCCGGCGGCGCCACGGCATCGGGTGGGGGCAGTGGCTCGGCAAGCTCAGGGGCTTCGAGGGTAGCGGCGGGTGTGGCAAGAATTTCGGCACGAGCAGGCGGCGTATCGAGCTGCACCAAACCCTGACGGATGGCGTACACCGTCGCCTCGGTGCGCGAAGCAGCGCCGATCTTCTCGAAAATATTGCGCAGGTGAACCTTGACCGTGTTGATGCTGATGTTCAGCTGGTTAGCGATCTGCTGATTCGTCGCACCCATGGCGACAAGGCGCAGAATATCGCGCTCGCGCTCGCTGATTTGTGCGGATTCGCTCGACATACGCTCCGATGTCATGTGTATCTCCGCACCGAATCATAGCATGATCGCCAGGGCGTCGCAAGGGAAGCGCGGGCTACGAGTCGCCTGCCGCCGGCGCGGTCGCGACCGCATCGGGCTCGCCGCCGGGATCATCGGCCGGCGCAGGTACCTTGGCCGCAGGCGGCGGCAGCGCGCGCCGGTGGTTGATCACCAGGCCGGCAACGCCGATCGCCAGCAGCAGCAGGCTGACGATCTGGGCGGTGCGCAGCGCGCCGCCGCACTCGCCGCCGATGCCGTTGGTGCACAGGCTGTCGGTGCGTAGCCCCTCGATCCAGAAGCGGCCCAGGCCATACCAGATCGCGTAGAACAGCGCGATATCGCCGGTGCGCAGCCAGCCGCGCAGCCGTCGCTCGAGCCACAGCAGCAGGCCCACGCCAACAATATTCCAGATCGACTCGTACAAGAAGGTGGCGTGGAACAGCGTAGCGGGCGGGTACTTCGCCATATCGTCGTAGGGCGGCAGCCGCCGGTCGGCGTCGATCGTGACGCCGACGGGCAGGCTGGTGGGCCGGCCGTAGGCTTCCTGGTTCATAAAGTTGCCCCAGCGGCCGATCGACTGGGCCAGCAGAAAGCCAGGCATGCAGATATCGAGGAATTCGATCAGCGGCAGCCTGTTGCGCCGGGTGTAGATCAGCGCCGCCAGGATCGCGCCGATCAGCGCGCCGTGGATCGCCAGCCCGCCTTTGGTAGTGTTGATCAGATCGAACCACGGCCGCCCGGCGAAGCTGGGCCACTCGAATATCACATAGTAGATCCGCGCCCCGGCAATGCCGAGCACCATCCCCAGCAGCAGCAGGTTCCAGATATGCTCGGGGTTATAGCCGCGCTGCTCGGCGCGCCGCGAGGCCAGCCAGCCCGCCAGCATCGCGCCGCCGACGATCAGCACACCATACCAACGCACCGCCAGCGGTATGCCGAACAGCGTGGTATTGATGAGAAAGGGATCGCCGGGTGGGTGAAGTGGAAACATAGGCTCGCTCATTCCTATCGCGCGTACAACGGCCCGTATTGTACGCCCCGGCTCCGGCGCTGTCAAAGCTGCGCGTGCTGGGTCGCGGCGCATGCATGGTACAATACCGGCTGTATGACGCAGTATCAGGCCTACGCGCCTTTCTACGATATCACCGGCCAGATCCGCTTCGCTGTGCTGATGGCGCAGTATCTACGCGAGATCCTGGGCCGCCACCCGGCGCCGCGCCGCCGCGCGCTCGACCTAGCCTGTGGCACCGGCACGCTGGCGCTTATGCTGGCCGACGACGGCTGGGACGTCGTTGGGCTCGACGTGTCGGAGGCGATGCTCGGCCAGGCCCGCGCCAAGGCCGCGAACCTCGATACGCCGGGTAGCGCCGCGTTCGTATGCGGCGATATGCGCGACATCGGCGCGGCGGTTGACGCCGCGCGGGGCGGGCGCCCGCCGCAGCAGTTCGGCCTGGCGACGTGCGTGTACGACAGCCTGAACTACCTGCTGGCCGAGCACGAGCTAGCGGCGTGCTTCGCCGGCGCCGCCGGGGCGCTCGCGCCACACGGGCTGTTCGTGCTTGATCTCAATACGCGCTACTTCCTCGAGTACGACTGGGGCGAGTGCGAGGTGATCGAGATGCCGGGCTTTGTGCAGGTGTCGCAGAGCCACTTCGATCCAGCCACAGCCTGCTCGACGATGCTGCTGACCGGGTTCGTGGGCGACGATGCGCAGGGCTACGTGCGCTTCGACGAGACGCACGTCGAGCGCGCCTACGAGCCAGCCGAAGTCGAGCGATTGCTTGCGGACGCCGGCTTCGCGATCGAGGCCAGCTACGACTGTTTCACATTCCAGCCGGTGAGCGAGCGTACCCAGCGGATCGCCTGGGTGGCACGCAAGCGCGAGCCGTGAGGCGCGGCGCCCGCGCGGCTTTCCGGGCGCCAGCCGCGAGCCCCGCGAACGGAGCGAGCCTTGAACAAAGTCGTGATCATCACAACCGGCGGCACGATCGCCATGAAGCGCGGCCCGATGGTGGGTGGCGCGGTGCCTACGCTGAAGGGCGAAGATTTCATGGCGCTGCTGCCCCACAGCGGGATCGGCCTGGCGTTTGAAGAGTTCGCCAATTTACCGAGCAGCCACCTTACGCCGGCGCAGGGCCTCGATCTGGGCCGGCGCGTCGAGGCCGCGCTCGGCGCGCCCGATGTCGATGGCGTGGTGGTGACGCACGGCACCGACACGCTGGAAGAAACCGCCTACCTGCTCGACCTGACGATCAGCTCGGCCAAGCCGGTGGTGGTGACTGGCTCGATGCGTACGGCGACGGCGCTCGGCTACGATGGGATGCTGAACCTGGCGGCGGCGATCCGCGTCGCCGCCGCGCCCGAGGCGCGCGGGCTGGGCGCGCTGGTGGTGTTCAACGAGCGGATCTTCGCGGCCTGCGAGGCCCAGAAGGTGCATAGCCAGCGCGCCGATGCCTTCGACGCGCCAGGCAGCGGCGCGCTGGGCTGGCTCGACGCCGAGCACGTCTGGCTGCACCACCGGCCGCTGCGGCGCGTGTACATCCCGTGCTCGCGGCTGGAAGAGCTGGTCGACCTGCTCACGATCGGCCAGGGCGCGAGCGAGCGCCAGCTGCGCCACTCGATCGACGACGGCGTGGCCGGGATTGTGATCGAGGCCTTCGGCAGCGGCCGCGTGCCGCCGTGGTGGCTGCCGCTGATCCAGGAAGCGCTGGCCAAGCGCATCGCGGTGGTGCTCGCCACCCGCTGCCGCGCCGGCACGCTCTACGACGAATATGGCTACGTCGGGGCCTACCACGACCTGCGGCGGCTCGGCGTGCTGTTCGCGCACAACCTCAGCGGCGTGAAGGCGCGGATCAAGCTGATGGTGGCGCTCGGCGCGGCGCGCAAGCCCGACGAGCTGCGCGGCTGGTTTGCCTGACGAAATAGCGGAGCGCTCTGCGCGGGCCCTGTACACACTATGCTGCTGACAGTCGATATTGGCAACACCAACATCAAGCTGGGCGTCTACAGCGGCGCAGAGCTGCTGGCGCACTGGCGCCTGGCCACCGAGCGGCTGAGGCTGGCCGACGAGTACGGCGTGATGATCCACAACCTGTTCGGGCTGGCCGGGCTCGACCCGCGCGCCGTGCAGGGATGCGCAATCTCGTGCGTGGTGCCGCCGCTCACGAGCCAGTTTCGCACGCTGAGCCGCACGTACCTCGGCGTCGAGCCGGTGATCATCGGGCCGGGCATCGCCACCGGATTGCGCTATGAGATCGACACGCCCGACCAGCTTGGCGCCGACCGGGTGGCGAACTCGCTGGCGGCGTTCCGGCGCTATGGTGGCCCGGTGATCGCGATCGCGTTTGGCACCGCCACCGCCTTCGACGTCATCACCGCAGAGGGCGTGTATGTCGGCGGGGCGATTGCGCCGGGCATCGGCATCGCCGCCGACGCCCTGTTCCGGCTGGCGGCCCGGCTCTACCAGGTCGAGCTGGCGCGCCCACCGCAGGTGATCGGCAAAAACACCGTGCACTACATGCAGTCGGGCTTGATCCTCGGCTACGCCGGGCTGGTCGAGGGGCTCGTGCGGCGCATGCACGCCGAGCTAGGCGGGCCTTGCACAGTGGTGGCCACCGGCGGGCTGGCCGAAGTGATTGCCGGCGAAACCGACGCGATTACCGCCGTCGAGCCATACCTGACGCTCGACGGCCTGCGTATGATCTACGAGATGAACCGTAAGGATTAAACCGTGTCTGTACTACCTCCACCCGATCAGAAAGCCGTATATGTCGAGCGCATGTTTGCGCGGATCGCGCCGAGCTACGATCGGATGAACCGTGTCATGACGATCGGCATGGATCGCGGCTGGCGCGACTACGCCGTGAACGCGATCGCCCCGCCGGTGAACGGCCGCGCCCTGGATGTCGGCACTGGCACCGGCGATTTTCTGCCGCTGCTGGCCAGCTGGATGCCACAGGGCTTCGCGGTTGGGCTCGACTTCACCGTGGCGATGATGCAGGCCGGGCTGCCAAAGCTCGGCGCCGCCGCAGGCCGAGCCGGGTTCGTCGGCGGCGACGCTTTGCGCCTGCCGTTCGCCGAGGCGACATTTGACGCGATCACCACCGGCTTCACCATGCGCAATGTCGTCGACATCGAGCAGGCCTTCCGCGAGATGGCGCGCGTGGCCCGGCCTGGCTGCGCGCTGGTGTGTCTCGAGGTGGCGCGGCCAAACAACCCGCTGCTGCGCCTGGGCCACCGGATCTACTTCGAGCAGATCGTGCCGCGCATCACCAGGCTGCTGGGCGGCGACCCGACGGCCTACACCTACCTGCCGCAGTCGGCGCGGGCGTTCCCACCGCCCGACACGCTGGTGCGGATCATGCAGCAGGCCGGCTGGAGCGAGGTGCGCTACGCGCTGCTGGGCATGGGCGCGGTGGCGGTGCATACGGCTTTCAAGCAGCGATAGAAAGGGCTGGCATGGCGCGCTACGACAACGATCGCCCGCGACGTCGCGACGACGACGACGATTACGAGCCGCGCCCGCGGCGCTCGCCCGACTACCCGCCGAACCGGCGCGACTCGCTGATCGAGCGCCGGATGCGCCGTGGCCAGGACGAGGAGTTTTTCGACGACGATTTCGACACGCCGCGCAGCGGCGGGGGCGGCTATGCCAGGGGCGGCTACGGCGGGGGCGGCTGCGCCAACGCCACGCTGTACCTGCTGCTCGGCGGCATCGCCCTGCTGCTGGTGGCGCTGTTCGTGGGGCCGCAGCTGCTGAACAGCTTTGTACCGAACGTGCCCCAGCAAGTGCGCGTGCTCGTCGCAACGCCCACCACCACGCTGCGCGACCGCGGCGGCACGATCTTGCAGATCCGTAGCCTGAACCGGCTCGAGACGCAGAGCTTCGCGGCCGAGCGCGTGATCGAAGCCAAAGTCGAGCGCGGCAACCCGCTTGACCTGCTGCTGGGCGACCGGCTGCTGCTCATTGCGAGCGGCGAGGTGGTGGCAGGTGTCGACCTGAGCAAGCTGCGCGACGGCGACGTGACGATCTCGCCCGATGGCAAACGCATTGAGCTGAAGCTGCCGGCGTCGGAGATCTTCAGCAAAAGCCTGAATAGCGACCGCACGCGCGTGTACGATCGCCAGCAGGGCGTTCTGGCGTCCGATAACAAAGATCTCGAGACCCAGGCGCGCGCCCAGGCCGAGGTGGAGATACTCAACGCCGCCTGCGAGAACAATATTATGCAGCGCGCCGCCGACGACGCCCGGCGCTCGATGGAGCAGTTTCTGAAGCTGCTCGACTTCGAGCAGGTGACTGTGACAAGCACGGCCGGGCCGTGCGTGGCGCCTGCAGGCTTGCCGGCCGGGCCGGCCACCTCGGCTACGCCGGCCGCCGCCACGCCGACATCGACTGTTCAATAGAGCGCGGTACTATAGCAATCCGATCGGATTCATAAGGGGGAGGAGGTTTTTCTTTGGCGGGCCGCGCCCCCTGGCCCCTGCTTTTGTGGATGATCGCACTATACGACCTATCAGGAATACAGAGCTCGAAGCATATGGTTACAATTTCTTTCGACCCGGACGCCAGGACGTTGTACTGGTATTTTAGCGAGATTGAAGCCGGCAGCACCGCGTTTGAAGGCGAGTGCGACGGCACGCTGCTGCTCGACGCCGATGGGCAGGTGATTGGGCTGGAGCTTGAGTTCGACGGCATTGGGCGGCGCGAGCTGGCGCTGGCGCTTGCGCACCCGCACGTGCGCTTCGATCGCGGCGCCGCGACGCTGACGGTGCTGTTGCTCGGCGAGGAGCCGGCCGAAGTGCAGCCGCTGCACGAGCCGGTGATCCTCGACTTCGACGCCGGCGACCAGCTGCAGGGCTGCGAGGTGTTCGCCGCGCCCGAATTCGGCCTGGGCGAGCGCCTTGGGCGCCTGGATGCGCTGCGCGTCGCGCTTGAGGACGACGAGCCGCCGCCCGGCTGGGGCGATGATACGCCTGACGACGAGCCTAGCGATACCGACGACGAGCCCGCCGACGACGAGCCAGGCGAAAATCTCGACGAGGCGCTTGACGAAGCGCTGGCCGAGGACGACGAATTGGCCGAGCTCGACGCGCTGGACGGCGCACCAGCCAGCCAAGTCGCGGAGGATGAGCCGCAAGATCGGCAGCCTGAGCCGCCGCAGACCGCCGCGCTGGCGCCCGAAGGCTTTCGCTCGGGATTTGTGGCGCTTGTCGGCAAGCCGAACGTCGGCAAGTCGACACTGCTGAACGCGCTGCTGGGCCAGAAAGTGGCGATCGTGTCGCCCAAGCCGCAGACTACGCGCATGCCGCTGCGCGGCATCCTGAGCCGCTCCGACGCGCAGATCGTGTTTGTCGATACGCCCGGGATTCACGACCCGCGCACCAAGCTCGGCTCGTTCATGGTCGAGCAGGCGCGCCGCAGCATACCCGACGCCGACGTCGTGTGCTTTGTGGTCGATATCGCCGAGCCGCCAAACCGCACCGAGCGCCGCATCGCCGAGCTAACCGCGCGCTCCAGAGCGCGGCGCATCCTGGTGCTGAACAAAGTCGATCGGCGCACCGGCACGGGCCAGCAGCACCTGGCGGCCTACCGCGCGCTCGGGCCGTGGGACATGGAAGTAGCGGTGTCGGCGCTGCGCGCGCAGGGCCTCGAAACCCTGCTGGGCGAGATCGTCGCGCGCCTGCCAGCCGGGCCAGCGCTCTACCCCGACGACCAGGTGACCGACCAGAGCGAGCGCGAGCACGCCGCCGAGCTGGTGCGCGAGCAGGTGCTCAAGCTCACCGAGCAGGAGGTGCCGCACGGCGTGGCGGTGGAGGTTGAGGAGTGGGAAGAAAAAGAGCACGCGGTCTACATCCGCATGACGATCTATGTCGAAAAGGAATCGCAGAAAGGCATCCTGATCGGCGCGAATGGGGCGATGCTGAAGCGGATTGGCAGCGGCGCGCGCCCGGGCATCGAGGCGCTGGCCGGCCGGCGCATATTTCTCGACCTGTGGGTGAAGGCGCGGCCAAACTGGCGCGACGATCCGTCATCGCTGCGCTGGCTGGGCTACCGCGATCGCGACTGACACATCCACAGGCATAGTTCTTGCGTATGATCCAACGACCGGTAAAAATACCCGCGCTGCTACGTTTTATTATCAAGGTACTGCACAATAATAGTACATATCACCTATGGCGATTCGAGCGGGAGGTTGGTATACTACAAAGAAGTCGCCAATCCGCTGCTATCATACCGCGCAGCGCGTCACACTTGAAGGAGTAAAGCTCATGGAAATTCTCGTGTTGCTGGCAGTTGTCGCCCTGATGGCTGTGCTGGTTGCGCGCGCTGCGCAGGATCGGCGAGTGGAAGTGCGGGTGCCGGTGCGGATCGAGCGGCAGCGCGCGGCGCGGCGGCGCTAGCGCCAGGCTCACCCCGCGGCAGCACGCTGCCGTGAGGCGCAGAGACGACGTATCGCAGCAGGCGGGGATGCTCGGCATCCTCGCCTGCGCCGTTGGCGTGGTATAATTTGTGGTTATGACGACTGATCGACTTCACTTACTCGACCTATCGCTGCCTGAGCTCGAGGCCACGCTGCGCGGCTGGGGCCAGCCGGCCTTCCGGGCGCGCCAGATCTACCGGCAGCTGTATGTGAACCTGGCGACGCAGCCGGCCGCGATGACCGACCTGCCGCTGGCGCTGCGCGAGCGGCTAGATGCGGCTGCGCGGATCACAACGCTCGAGCTGGTGCGGCTGCAAACCGCCGACGCCGGCCTGACGCGCAAGGCGCTGTTTCGCCTGCCTGGCGGCGAAGTAGTTGAGAGCGTGCTGATGGTGTACCCCGATCGCGCGACAGTGTGTGTTTCGACACAGGCCGGCTGCGCGATGGGCTGCGTGTTCTGTGCCACCGGGCGGATGGGCCTGCTGCGCAACCTCAGCGCCGGCGAGATCGTCGAGCAGGTGCTGTGGGCCGCGCGCGAGCTTCAGACGATCGAGGCGGGCGGCCAGAACCAGCCGCCGAGCGCCCGGCCGCTGGCCCTGACAAACGTGGTGTTCATGGGCATGGGCGAGCCCTTCGCGAACTACGACCGCTGGTGGCAGTCGGTTGAGCGGCTGCACGACCCGCGCGGCTTCAACATGGGCGCGCGCAACATGACCGTCTCGACCGTCGGGCAGGTGAGCGGCATCCGGCGGCTGGCCGGCGCGGCGCTGCCGATCAACTTGGCGATCTCGCTGCACGCCCCCGACGACGCGCTGCGCTCGGAGATGATGCCGATCAACCGGCGCTACCCGATCGCCGAGCTGCTGGCGGCTACGCGCGAGTATATCGCCGCTACCAGCCGGCGGGTATCGTTTGAGTATGTGCTGCTGCAGGGCAAGAACGACGCCCCCGAGCAGGCCGCCGCGCTGGCTGAGCTACTAAAAGACATGTTATGTCATGTTAACCTTATCCCCTGGAACCCAGTGCCGGGCGCGCCGCTGGGCCGCTCGGAGCGCGCGCGAGTGCTGCGCTTTCAGCAGGTGCTGCACGAGCGCGGCGTCGCCTGCACCGTGCGGGTCGAGCGTGGGGTGGCGATTGCGGCGGCATGCGGCCAGCTGGCCGGCGTGCCCGAGGCCTTGGCCGACCCGGCGCTAGCGCTCAGCGCGCAGTAGCACCGCATTCTACAAAGCGCAGGCCAAGCCGCGCCGGCCGGGCCTGGCGCTCCCCCAGCGCCGCATGCAGGCGCGAAGCCGCGAAGACATATGGTATGATACTGGCGCATTCCAGCAGACACCGAGGGGCGCGATGAGCAACAAACCGCAGAACTTCAAGGGCATGCGCGATCACCTGCCGGCGGCGATGATCCTGCGCCAGCACATACTGAACACACTGGTCGGCGTGTTCGAGCGCCACGGCTTCGAGCCGCTGCAGACGCCGATCATCGAGTATGCGCGCACGCTTGAGGGCAAGATCGGCGACGAGGAAAAGCTGATCTACCACTTCGAGACAGCCGGCGGCGACAAGGTAGCGCTGCGCTACGACCAGACCGTGCCACTAGCGCGGGTGGTGGCGCAGTACCAAGGCCAGCTGGTGTTTCCGTGGCGCCGCTACGCGATCGGGCAGTCGTACCGCGGCGAGCGCCAGCAGCGCGGGCGCTACCGCGAGTTCTGGCAGGCGGATGTCGACATCGTCGGCTCGGCCTCGCCGATCGCCGACGCCGAGATCATCGCGGTGCTCACCGAGGCGCTCAGGGCGCTGGGCTTCAGCGGCTTCACCACGCAGCTGAACCACCGCCAGGTGCTCGCCGGCGTGGCGCGCGCGTCGGGGCTCGACGAGGCGTCGGCCGGCGGGGTGTACCGCGCAATCGACAAGCTCGACAAGATCGGCGCCGACGGGGTGCGCGAGGAGTTGCTGAAGAGCGGCGTGGCGGCCGAGGCTGCCGGGCGTATCCTGGACATGGTGCTGCTGCAAGGGCCGCCCAGCGACGTTCTGGAGGAGCTGTCGGATCGGCTGGCCGGCGACGAGCGCGCTGAGGCCGCGCTCGAGAACCTGCGCGCCATCCTGGCGTACCTGCCCGAGCTTGGCGTACCGCCCGAGACCTACGCTGTGTCGCCGCAGCTGGCGCGCGGGCTCTCGTACTACACCGGCGTGGTGTTCGAAAGTGTGCTGGCCTCGCCGCCGATGGGCTCGCTGCTGGGCGGCGGCCGCTACGACGAGCTGGTGGGCGCATTCGCCGGCCGGCCGATCCCGACTGTCGGGCTGGCGTTTGGCATCGAGCGGCTGCACGACGTGATGGAAGAGCTGGGCATGGGGCCGGCGCGGCGCACGGTGGCCGAGGTGTTTGTGACGCTGTTCGATCGCGAGCGCGCCCTGGCAAGCCTCCAGCTAGCCAGCGAGCTGCGCGCGGCCGGCCTGAAGGTCGAAACCGCGCTCGACGCCAACGACAAGCTTGGCAAGCAGTTTAAGTACGCCGACCAGCGCGGCATCGGGTTCGCGCTGGTGCTCGGCCCCGACGAGATCGCGCGCGGCGAGGTGGTGGTGAAGAACCTGCGCAGTGGCGAGCAGCGCGCCGTCGCGCGCGCGGATGTCGTGGCGGCGCTGCGCACGAGCGAGTAGCGCCTGCGCTTACGGCGGCAAGAGGGCGGTATGGCTCAAACAATCGAACAACAGCGCACCTACCTTGCACCAAGCTAGGAAGTTGCGCATCTGTTCCCGGTGCAAGGCCGTGCTTTGAACAGGTAACGGTTTTGCGCCTGCGTGGCGCGGCCTACGAGCCGCAGGGGCAGTATCGCCGCGCGACAGCGCACCTTCTGGCTTGCTGGCTGGCTTTCAGGTTACGGTGGCCACGATTTTCGACGAAACATAAAGGCGAAGTGCATGAGTGGGTCATTTCTCGACGCGCCGCTGAGCGGCTTTCTGAGCGCGCTGGCGAGCGGAAGCGCGACGCCGGGCGGCGGCTCGGTGGCGGCGCTGACGGGCGCGCAGGCGGCCGGGCTGGTGGCGATGGTGTGCAACCTGACGATTGGCAAAAAGGCGTACGCGGCATTCGAAGGCGAGGCGCGCGAGCTGCTGGCCCAGGCCGAGGCGCGCCGCGCCGAGCTGGCGGCGTTTATCCAGGCCGACACCGACGCGTTCGACGAGCTGATGGCGGCGTACAAGCTGCCCAAAGCCAGCGACGACGAGATCGCCGCGCGCAAGGCGGCGATCCAGGCGGCCACAATGCGGGCCACCGAGGTGCCGCTGGCCATGGCCGCCGCGGCGCGCGCCGTGCTGCCGCTGTGCGGCCCGCTGGCCCAGCACGGCAGCCGCACCGCCGTGAGCGATGTAGGTGCGGCGGCGCTGGCGGTGCGCGCGGCGGTGCCTACCGCGCTGCTGAACGTCGAGATCAACCTGGCATCGATCGACGACGCGGCGTTTGCCGAGCGCGCCCGCGCGCAGGCCGCCGCGCTGGTCGACGGCCTCGACGAGCAAGTGGCCGAGGTGCTAGCGACGGTGCGGGCGCGGATCGCGGGGTAGCCGGGCGCCTCGCATTACCAGGCTGTGAAGATGGCGCTCGGCCCCGGCTGAGCGCCTTTTTGGTTGGCCAGCGTGCCGGCCGTACCGATCGGGAGATCGCATGGTGCGAGTATGGCTGCGCGACGCCCGGCGCTGGCGGGCGCTGATGCTGGCGTCGCTGCTGCTTGGCGCGGGCTGGATCTGGGCCGCGCGGATACCTGGCACGCGCGCCGACGCCGGGCGCCCTCCAAGCCCGCGCGAGGGCTTCCCCGCGCCCGATTTCGCGCTCGAAACGCTTGCCGGCGATCGGGTGGCGCTCGCCGACATGCGCGGCCAAGTGGTGATTATCAACGTGTGGGCCAGCTGGTGCGGCCCATGCCGCGCCGAAATGCCCGCGATCCAACAGCTGTACGGCGCGCAGCGCGAGCGCGGGCTGCGCGTGCTCGCGGTGAACAGCACCGTGCAGGACGACGCCGACAAAGCGCGGGCGTTTGTGGGCGAGCTTGGGCTCACGCTGCCGGTGCTGCTCGATCGCGACGGCGAGGTGACGCGGCGCTACCAGGTGCGCGCGCTGCCGAGCACCTTTGTTGTCGATCGCCAGGGCGTGATTCGCTCGGTGATCTTTGGCGGGCCGCTCAGCGCAGCCGTGCTGCAAACCACCGTTGACGCGCTGCTAGCGGAGGCGCCCTGATGCTGCCGGTGTTACACATTGGCCCGCTGGCGCTGCCCTCGGCGCCGCTGGCCCTGCTGCTGGGCGTGTGGGCCGGTGCCTGGCTGGCCGAGCGCGCGGCGCCGCGTGGCCAGGCCGAGGCCGTGAGCACGCTGGCGATGCTGATGCTGGCCGCCGGCCTGGTGTGCGCGAGGCTTGGCTACGCCGCGCGCTTTCTGGCGATCTACGCGGCCGACCCGCTGAGCCTGCTTTCGCCAAACCCGGCCTCGCTCGACCTGTGGGCCGGGCTGGCCGGCGCCGCCCTCGGCGGGCTGGCCTACGGCTGGCGGCGCGGCCTGCGGCTGTGGCCGACGCTTGACGCGCTGGCGCCTGGCCTGGCGCTGCTGGCGGTTGCCGTGGGGCTGGCGCACCTCGCCAGCGGCGACGCATTTGGCGCGCCGGCCAATCTGCCCTGGAGCATCTGGCTGTGGGAGGCTTGGCGCCACCCCACGCAGCTATACGAGCTGATCGCCGCCGGCTTGGTGCTGGTGGTGTGGCGCCTGGCGCGCGGCCGCAGCCCGTTCGACGGCTTTGGCTTTCTGCTTGTGCTGGCGCTTACCGCCGCGGCGCGCCTGCTGCTCGAAGGGTTTCGCGGCGACAGCTGGCTCGTGCTGGGCGGACTGCGCGGCGCCCAGCTAGTGGCGCTGGCGCTGCTGCTCGCGGCCCTGGCGCTGCTGCGCCAGCGCGCGCTCGCAGACGGCTGAGCGGCACCACGCGCTCAGCGCTGCCACTGGCGGTAGATATCGGCGATCACCTCGTCGATCGGCGCGCGGTGGGTCTCGACATCCAGCACCTGAACCTGGCCAGCGGCCTGCTCGAGCAGCGTGGCAATGCGCGTCTTGGTCGCATCGAACATATACTCGTGGCGCCCGGCCGCGCTCTGCACCAGCTGCGCGCCCGCAAGCACCGGCGCGTCGGCGGCGCCCGTCTCGATCAGCAGCCGGCGCTGATCGGATACTTCGCGGCGCAGCTTGTCGAACGGGCCGTCGAAGGCGATCTGGCCGTGGTCGATCATGACGATCCGCCCGGCCAGCTGCTCGAGCTCGGCCATGTCGTGGCTGGTGAGCATCACCGTAACGTGGCGCTCGCGGTTGAGATCTTTGATGAACCCGAGGATCGTGCGCTTGGCCAGCACATCCAGCCCGAGCGTCGGCTCGTCGAGGAACAGCAGCTCGGGCTCGTGCAGCAGCGCCAGGCCCAGCTCGGCGCGCATCTTCTGGCCCAGGCTCAGCTCGCGCGTGAGGCTATTGAAGAACTCGCCAAGGCCGAGCAGCTCCTTCACCAGCGCGCACATGCGCTCGTAGCGCGGCCGCGGGATGTCCCACACCACGCGCTTCCACTCGAAGCTGGCGGCCACCGGGTGATCCATCCACAGCTCGCTGCGCTGGCCGAATACCACGCCGATCTTGCCGACGTAGCGCACCCGCTCGCGCACCGGGTCCATGCCCAGCGCGCGGACGCTGCCGGTGTCGGGCGCGAGCAGGCCCGAGAGCAGCTTGACGGTGGTGCTCTTGCCGGCACCGTTCGGGCCGGCGTAGGCCACGATCTCGCCGCGCGCGATCCGCAGGTCGATCTGCTGCAGCGCGCGCACCTCGCGCACCGGCGGGCGCAGCAGGGTGCGCAGGGTGTCGCGCAGCCGCTCGGAGCGCTGGTGCTGATGAAAGGTTTTGGAAACGCCGCGCAGCTCAACCACGGTGGCCGAGGCTGCTGTAGCGCTGTGAGCCGGTGCGTCCATAGTGGCGCATTCCTTTCCGAAATACCAGGGCGGCGAGCCCAGCGAAGACCAGCGCGGCCAGCGGCGTGAGCCAGCCGGCCCAGCCAGACGGGTTGAAGCCCAGCAGCGCGCTGGAGGGGTACCAGGCTACAAAGCCGATCGGCAGCAGCGTCAGCAGGGCGCCGCGCAGCAGCGGCGCCAGGCCGTCGAGCGGGAATGGCGTGAGCTGATCGAACAGCCGGGTGGCCGCGCTGCTGATCTCCTCGGCCGCGCGCGGCGCCCAGAAGGCCAGGCTGCCCGATAAGAACGAGCATGCCACGACGATCGCCGACGACGCCGCCAGATTGAGCGCCAGCAGCGCCAGCCAGCCGGGCGTGATGCTCAGGTGCAGCCGGGCGAGCGCCCAGGCCAGCAGCCCAAGCCCCGCCAGCAGCGTCGATGAGCTTGAGACCGGCATGAACCCCTCGGTGAGCAGCGACATCCAGAGCGGCTGCGGCTGGATAAGCGTGTGGTCGAGCTGGCCGCGCCCCAGCCGGCGGCTGATGATCAGCACGTTGTAGCCGAACAGGATGTTCATTACACCGCTTACCACGGTTGCATAGCCAAGCATGAACATGACCTGATCTTTGCTCCAGGCACCGAGCCCGGAGAAGCGCTCGGCCAGCAGCAGCAGCGCCGCAACCATAGCCAGGTTGACGACAGTGTCGGAGATGTACCACACCAGCGCGAAGCGCATGTTCGACATCAGCAGGGTGAAATCGAGCACCGCATACATCTTCCACAGCCGCAGCAGCCGCCAGGCGGAAGACTGAAAGCGGAGGATCGCGGATGGAGGCGGGGGATCGCCGCCGGCGACCATCCACGCGCCTTCCTCGATCTGCTGCCCAGAATTAGCCGCCATACGCCACCATGCGCTCGCGGCCGGCGCGCCACAGCCAGTGCGCCAGCGGCCACAGCAGCGCCGACCAGCCGACCTGGAGCGCGAGCAGTCCGGCTGGGTCGCTGCCGGTGTAGATCCGCAGCGGCGCCGAGGCCATGGCGGCGAACGGCAGCCAGCCGAACGCCGCGCCCACGCCCGGCGGCAGCAGCGCCAGCGGTATCAGCGCGCCCGAGAGCACGCTGGTGATCGCAGCGCGCATCTTGCTGACGGCCCACAGCGGCAGGCGCAGCAGCACCAGCACGCCGCCAAACACAAACTCGACCGCCAGCCCGACCGAGATCGCCAGCGCCAGGCTGAGCACGAACAGCCCGGCCGCGCCAAGGCTGGCCGGCCGCGGATCCACGCCAAGCAGCGGGGCGCAGGCCAGCAGCGGCAGCGAGAAGACGGCAAGCTCGAACAGCCAGCTGCCGGCCAGCTCGGCGGCAAACTGGCTGAAAACGCCCAGCGGCTGGAGCATCCGCCCGGCAATCGAGCCGTTCCAGAGCGCCATATCGAGGCCGGTGCGCGGCGAAAGCTGCCTGGCGAACACCTCGGCCACCAGCGTATAGGTGAGAACTGTTTCCAGTGCCATACCCGAGGCGGCGCTTTTGCCGCCGAGGATGGTGCGCCAGAGCGCCAGCAGCACCAGCACGCGCAGCAGCCGCAGCAGGTAGTCGAGCAGAAACAGCGGGCTGTCGCCGATATAGCTGGCGGCCGACATGGCGGCGGTTTTCCAGTATTTTTGAATTTCTTTCATCAGCTTCTGTGCTCGTATCATAACCAAAGTCGCTTGATGACCTACACTTTGAAAGCAGCCCGCGCCAGCGCGCAGCCGCATCACTTGCGCTTCGGCGGCTGCACAGCCTTCTTACCCTTCGCATCCTCCTGCCTTCGTGGCAAAGGCTCGGGCGGCGGCGCAGTCGGGCGGGCGCGGCGCTCGGCTTCCTCGGTGTAGTAGCTGTAGCCACCCTCGAAGGCGCGCAGCTCGCCGTCGCGCAGCTCAAACACCCGGTCGACCACGCGGTCGAGGAAGTAGCGGTCGTGCGAGACGACCACGACGGTGCCGGCGAACTCGTCGAGCGCCTGCTCGAGCACCTCGGCTGAGGCGATGTCGAGGTTGTTGGTCGGCTCGTCGAGCAGCAGGCAGTTCGCGCCGGTGAGCATGAGCCGGGCCAGCTGCACGCGGCTCTTCTCGCCGCCGCTGAGGCTGGCGATCGGCTGGGCCGCCGCGGCGTAGGGGATGAGGAATCGGCCCAGCTTGGCCACCGCCTCGGCCTCGTACATCGGGCGCACGTCGCGCAGCGCCTCGATCGGCGTCTGGCGCATGTCGAGCGTCTCGTGCTGCTGGGCGTAGTAGCCCAGCTGGATGCTCGGCCCGACCCAGATTGCGTCGGCCGGCTGGCCGCCGTTTGAGGATGCGTCGGGCGCGAGCTGGCCGAGGATCAGGCGCAGCAGCACCGACTTACCGGCGCCGTTCGGGCCGACAATGCCGACGCGCTCGCCATTCATGACCGTCGCGGCGGCGTCGAGCAGGACGATCGTATCGCCGAAGGTCTTGTCGACGCGGCGCAGCTCGAGCGCCTTGGCGCCACCGCGCGCGTGCGGGCGAAACTGCAGCGCGATCTTGCGGCGCTCGAGCACCGGCCGCTCGACTTTATCCATGCGGTCGAGCATGCGCTGCTTGTTTTCGATCTGGGTCTTGTGGCGCTTATCGAGCGAGATCGCCAGCCACACCTTGAAGCGCGAGATCGCCTCTTCGAGCCGCTCGATCTCCTTTTGCTGCGCCGCGTACTCCTGCTGCTGGCGAACAAGCGCCAGCTCTTTTTGCGTCGCGTACGCCGAATAGTTGCCCTCCCACTGCTTGATCCGCGCGATCACGCCGGGGGCCGGCTCGATCTCGGCGATCTGGCCGACGGTCTCGTCGAGCAGGTAGCGGTCGTGCGAGATGATCACGACCGTGCCGGTGAAGTCGCGGATGATCCGCTCGAGCATGGTCTTGCGCGCCAGGTCGAGGTGGTTGTCGGGCTCGTCGAGCAGCAGCAGGTCGGGCTCGGCCAGCAGGCAGCGCGCCAGGCCCACGAGCTTGCGCTGGCCGCCGCTGAGCAGCTGCATCGGCTGATCCCACTGGCTTTCGGGCATGCCCAGCTCGCGCAGCAGGCTTTCGGCGCGGCTGTGCAGGCGCGGCCCGCCCGACGCTTCGTACTGCTCAAGCAAGCGCTCGTGCTCGGCCAGCACGCGCTCGAGCGCGGCCATATCGGCGGCCACGGCTGGCTCGCCCATACGCGCCTCGGCGGCGGCGATGCGATCCTCGAGCGCGGCGAGGTCGGCGCGGGCGGCAAGCAGCTCGGCCAGCACGCCGCGCCCTGGCTCGCCGCTGTACTCCTGGGGCAGGTAGGCCACGCGCGCGCCGCGCCGCAGCGTCACGGCGCCTTCCTCGGGCGGCTCGATGCCGGCCAGGGTGCGCAGCAGCGTACTTTTGCCGACGCCGTTGGGGCCAACCAGGCCGATCCGCTCGCCGTCGTGCAGCGTCCAGCTGAGGCCGCTGAAGATCGTGCGGCCGCCGTGCACGCGCGCGACGTTGTTGATATCGGCGATGATCATGGTTCTGCTCCTACTGCATCCTCGATGCGCTTGATCTATGGTGCTCCCCCGCCGCTGGTAGCGGCGGAGGGTTGGCTCACCGTAGTTGTAAATACAAAAAAGCCGTGGGCCAAGCACTGGCCCACGACTCTTGCGACAAATAGCTAAGAAACTGTTTACAGCATACGCCAGCCGCAGGGCACAGTGATCCTATGTCCTGCGCGCAGTGTGGCACCGCGGAAAGAGCTCCAGCAGGTTGAAATGCGATTCCAGCGCATCAGCGTGCTTCCTTGAAACCGAATACCGCCATGAGTGTAGCAGGGCTTGCCGGGTGCGTCAATCCTTCTTGAGATTGATACCTGGCACTTTCTTTTTATGATGCCCGGCTCGCCTTAAGAAATTTCGGGGACGACGAAGCCGCGCCCGAGCCCCGCCATACAAAGGCATGAATTTCGCGCGCGAGAGATTCATTTTCCAAAACATTACGAATACTCTACACAACCGATACTGCTCGATACTGCGCCACGCCGGCGATAGCGGGGATACCGGTGCCCCGTGGCTTTGCTGTGCGCGCAGGCGGCCGGGCAGTGTGGCGCGCGGCGCGAGGCAGCGGCCGCGGGCGATACAGTATCTGCCAAATGTTATACGGAGGAAGGAACTATGGCGACCATTCGTGGGAAGCTGGCCGTGCTGATCCTGGCCATGCTGCTGATGCTGGCGGCGGTGCCGTCGGCGTTCGCACAGGCGTATACCGTGAAGGTGGCGAAAAACGCCACGCTGGGCAATATTCTGACCGACAACGACGGCCGGACGCTGTACCGCTTCACGCCCGACGTGATCAACACCAGCAGCGCCTGCTACAACCAGTGCGCGGTGGCCTGGCCGCCGCTGCTGATCGGCGAGGGCAGCCCGGTGGCCGGCGACGGCGTCGACGGCAACCTGCTGGGCGTGCTGACGCGCACCGACGGCACGCGCCAGGTGATGTATAATGGCATGCCGCTGTACTACTTCGACGGCGACAAAAATCCCGGCGACACCAACGGCCAGTTCCTGCGGAATGTCTGGTTTATCGTCAAACCAAACACCACCACGGTGGGCAACCAGGGCGTGTCGCTAGGCCTGGTGAAGAACGACAAGCTTGGCCTGATCCTGGTGGATGGCCAGGGCCGCACGCTGTACCTGTTCACGCGCGACAGCGAGAACAAGACGGTGTGCTACGACGGCTGCGCGAATGTGTGGCCGCCGCTGCTGGCCGGCAAGGTCGAGGTGGGCTTAAACGGCATCGGCGGCAAGGTCGGCTTCACCACCCGCAACGACGGCAACCGGCAGGTGACGTACGACGGCAAGCCGCTGTACTACTACACGCCCGACACCGCGCCGGGCGACACCAAGGGCCAGGGCGTGGGCAATGTGTGGTTCGTGATCGCGCCCGACGCCGCCGTGGCGGCCCAGCCGGCCGCCACAGCCGCCAAGCCGGCCGCGCTGCCAACCACCGGCGCGGCCGACACAGCGCCGGTTGCGCTGCTGGCCGGGCTGGCGGTGCTGCTGGGGCTGCTGGGGCTCGCGCTGCGCATGCGCCGCGCCTAGGACGCGCGAAGATCGCCGGAGAATTGCCGTTCGCCGGGCGCAGCCGCGATCGTGGTGCGCCCGGCGAACGGCGTGTTACGCCGCAACAATTGTTAAGGAATGCGCGTCGTATCCGCCAGAAGCGACAGATATCCAGGCCGCCGTGAGGCGGCCAGAAGAAGGTTTGGTATGCAGCCACGACTGATGCGCAGTCGCACTGAAGTAATCGTCGCAGGCGTCTGTGGTGGCCTGGCGGAATACTTTGCGATCGACCCGGTGATTGTGCGGCTGATCTTTGTGCTGGTGACGCTCACCAGCGGCCTGGGCCTGCTGGTGTACCCGATTCTGTGGATGGTGATGCCCAAGGCCGGCGGGGCAGGTAGCGCCGATCTATTCCCGCACGATGCCGAGGAGTGGCGCCGCCGTGCCCAGGTGTTTGGCGAGGAGGCCTCGCAGGTGAGCCAGCAGTTTAGCCGCGAGGTGCGCGAGGTACTACGCCAAGGCCAGGCCGCCTCGAGCCAGGGCCGCTCGGCCGCGCCGCCGGCCTACGGCGATGTGCCGCCGCCCGAGGCGTACCGCTACGACCCAATGACCGGCCAGCCGATCAACCCGGCCGACCCGGCCACCGGCCGCACGGTCACCCTGCGCGTCGACCCGACCGAAGCGCAGCTGGCGGTGCCGCCCCCGCCGTACCAGCAGCCGGGCGCCGCGCCGGCACCGCAGCGCAAGCGCGGGCGCGTGTTCGGCTTCTTGCTGCTCGGCATTGGCATCCTGGTGCTGGCGAACCTGTTTAATATCGACCAGTATATCTTTCCGCTGCTGCTGATCGGCGCTGGGTTTATGCTGCTGCGCCGGCGTTAGGCGCAGGCGTGGTGGCGGGGCTCTTCGGGCAGCGAGGGCAGGGGCGGGGGCCATTGCGGCCCCCGCGGTTTGTTGGCAGGCTGCTGCGGCCCGGCGCTGCATGGCCGCCGGCGCGCGCCAGCTCGTGCTCCCACTCGCGCAGGCGCGCGAGCTGGCGCGCGTTCAGCACCACAATCGGGCGCGCGCGCCGAACCGTGTGGAACGCCTCGGCGTGGCCGAGCCCCTGGGTCATCAGAAATGCGCTGGCGGTGAGCGATGCCCGGCCTACGCCGGCGTGGCAGTGCACCATTACGGGCAGGCCGTCGGCGTGTGCCGCGCCGATGAACGCCACCGCCTCGCGCAGCTGCTCGATCGTCGGCGGGTGGAAATCGGGCACCAGCAGGCGCAGGGCGCGCTCGGGCGGCGGCCCTTCGAAGGCATCGGCGCGCTCGGCCTGCAAGCTCAGCACCGCGCGAATGCCGAGCGCGCGCAGCGCCGGCCACTGGCCGGGCGCGAACTGGCCGCCGACAAACAGCAGATCGGCCACATGGCTGACGTTGAGGCCAAATGCGCGCTGCCACTGCGTGCGCACGTACACCGGGTAGAGCTCGGGCAGGCGCAGCGTGGCGCGTAGGCCGTAGGTGGGCGGAAAGGGCAGGCGTAGCTGGCGGTTCGACATGGTTCCCTGCTGTGTGCACTAGCGAGGCGAGGCGCGGGGCGCCGCTTGGCGCATAGTATAGCATATTCCTGCGTTGCGCCGCGCCTGCCCTTGCGCTATACTGCGCGCAGGCCCGCCGAGCACAGGAGCAACCGCCATGTTCACCGCCTTCGTGATGGTCAAAGCCACGCCGCAGAAGATCGCCGCGATTGCCCAGGAGATCGCGAACATGCCCAGCGTCGCCGAGGTGTACAGCGTCACCGGCGACTTCGACATCCTGGTGGTGCTGCGCCTGGCCGAGTACGAGCAGCTGGCCGAGGCCGTGCCCGACGGGTTATCGAAGATCGAGGGGATCACCGGCACCAGCACGGTGCTAGCGTTCCGGCGCTTCTCGGCCAAAGATCTCGACGCCGCCTGGGATATTGGCGTCTCGTAATCCCCCAGAAGACCGACGACACTCCGCCTGACTGCGGGTATACTGCCTGCAATAGCGCTGACGGAGCCGAGTAGGCAGCCGCGATGTCGCACAGCGAGCGCGCAGATGGTGCAAGGCGCGCGCGACACAGCCGCCGAAGATCTCTCCCGAGCCGAGCGGCGAACCGCATCTGGCTGCCATTACCGGCAGCTCCATGCACAGTAGTTGGCTCCGTGCTCGCCCGACGTTACACGGGCGGAAGTGTGTTGGCACTTCGCCGAGCGGGTTTCGCGCAGCGCGCGCGAAGCTAAGAAGGGTGGTACCGCGGGGCTTCCGGCCTCGTCCCTCCAGAGGGGCGGGGTTTTTTGTTGCCCAAAACTCCCAGCGCTCGGCGTATAGTCAGGAGGACAGTATGGCCTTCCAGGCAGTCGATCCAAACGTGTCGTTTCCAGCGCTCGAGCAGGCGGTGGCACAGGGGTGGGCCGAGCATGGCATCGCCCGGCAGGTGCTGGCGGCCGGCGACCGCGCCAACCCGTTTGTGTTCTTCGAGGGGCCGCCGACAATGAACGGCCTGCCGGGCGTACACCATGTCGAGGCGCGCGCGGTGAAGGATGCGATCAACCGCTTTCAGCGCATGCGCGGCCGCTATGTGATCGGCGCACGCGGCGGCTGGGACACCCACGGCCTGCCCGTCGAGGTGCAGGTTGAGCGCGCCCTCGGCTTCAGCGGCAAGCCCGACATCGAGCGCTACGGCGTGGCTGCCTTCAACGCGGCCTGCCGCGCCAGCGCGCACGACCATATCGCCATATTCGAGCGCCTCACCGAGCGCATGGGCTACTGGCTCGACCTCGAGCACCCCTACACGACCTACGACAACAGCTACATCGAGTCGCTGTGGTGGGTGCTTCAGCAGCTCTGGCAGCGCGACCTGCTGTTCCGCGACTACAAGGTGACGATGCACTGCCCGCGCTGCGGCACGTCGCTTTCGGCGCACGAGGTGGCGCAGGGATTCGAGGACGATGTCGACGACCCGAGCGTGTGGGTGCGCTTCCGCCACACCCCCTCCGGCCACCCCCACGACGACCAGCTCGCCGGCGCCGCCTTTCTCGCCTGGACGACCACGCCCTGGACCTTGCCCGCCAACGTCGCCCTCGCGCTCAAGCCCGACGCCGACTATCTGCTCGTGGACTACCACGGCGCCGCCGCCCCCGAGCGGCTGGTGCTGGCCGCTGCCCTCGCCGATCGCGTGCTCGGCGAAGGCTCCTACCACGTGCTCGCGACCTTCCGCGGCGACGCGCTCTGGGGCGTGCGCTACCAGCGCCTGTTCGACGGCGTGCCCGGCCCCGGCGATACCCCCGACCTCGCCCGCGCCTACCTGGCCATCGCCGACGCGTTTGTCTCGCTCGAGGACGGCACCGGCATCGTGCACATCGCGCCGGCCTACGGCGACCTCGAGATCGGCCGCACCTACAGCCTGCCGACGCTGTTCTCGGTCGACCTGAGCGGCACGACCTACGCGCAGTACGACGCGCTGGGCTTTGGCGGGCTGTTCTTCAAAACGGCCGACCCGGTGATCACGCGCACCCTGCACGAGCGCGGGCTGCTGTTCCGCAGCGGGCGAGTGCGCCACGCCTACCCGTTCTGCTGGCGCTGCAAGACGCCGCTGCTGTACTACGCCAAGCCCTCCTGGTACATCCGCACCACCGCCAAGAAAGAGCGGCTAATCGCCCACAACCAGGCGGTTCATTGGGTGCCCGAGCATATCAAGAATGGGCGCTTCGGCAACTGGCTGGCCAACAACATCGACTGGGCGATCAGCCGCGAGCGCTACTGGGGCACCCCGCTGCCGATCTGGGTGTCGGACGACGGCAAGCATATGGAGTGCATTGGCTCGCTGGCCGAGCTTGAGCAGAAGGTCGGCCGCAGCCTGAAGGACCTCGACCTGCACCGCCCGTACGTCGACGAGCTCACCTGGCCCGCGCCGGGCGGCGGCCTGATGCGGCGGATCCCCGACGTGGCCGACGCCTGGTTCGACTCGGGCGCGATGCCGGTGGCGCAGTGGCACTACCCGTTCGAAAACCAGCAGCTGTTCGAGATCGCCGGCCAGGCCGACTACATCTCGGAAGCGATCGACCAAACGCGCGGCTGGTTCTACACGCTGCACGCCGTCGCCACGCTGCTGTTCGACCGCCCGGCGTTCAAAAATGTGATCTGCCTTGGCCACATCCTCGACACCAAGGGCGAGAAGATGTCGAAATCGCGCGGCAATGTCGTCGACCCGTTCGCGCTGCTCGACGAGTTTGGCGCCGACGCCGTGCGCTGGTATATGTTCGCCAGCGCCCCGCCCTACAATCCACGCCGCTTCGGCCCCGAGCAGGTGGGCGAGATGCTGCGCCAGTTCCTGCTGACGCTGTGGAACACCTACAGCTTCTTCACCACCTACGCCAACCTCGACGGCTGGGCGCCGCCCGACCTCGCCCCGCCCGCCGACACGCTCCTCCCCACCGACCGCTGGGCCCTCGCCCACCTCAGCGCCCTCGTCCAAACCGTTACCGCCGCCCTCGACACCTACGACATCCACGCCCCCGCCAAAGCCATCGAGGCCTTTGTCGAAGACCTCTCCAACTGGTATGTCCGCCGCAACCGCCGCCGCTTCTGGAAGGCCGAGAGCGACGCCGACAAGCAGGCTGCCTACGTCACCCTCTACACCTGCCTCACCACCCTTGCGCGCCTGCTCGCGCCCTTCACCCCCTTCCTCGCCGAGGCGCTCTGGCACAACCTCGTCGCCTCCCAGCGCCCCGGCGTGCCGCAGAGCGTGCACCTCGCCGCCTGGCCCCAGCCTGACCCTGCCGCCCGCGACGACGCCCCTGCTCGCCGACACCGCCACCCTGCTCGAGGCCATCCGCCTTGGCCGGGCTGCCCGCCGCCAGGGCCGGCATCGTTGCGCCAGGTCGCGCGTGCTGCCCACCGCCTCGACGGCATCCGCCGCTTCGAGAGCGAGCTGCGCGACGAGCTGAACGTCAAGGTCGTGCAATTCACTACACGCCGCCGCCACGCTGGTCGAGGACAGGCCGCCGAGTCCGTGCGTGGGTGGGTAGAAGTACAGAAGCAGGCGACGTAGGCGCTGGCGGGGCTGGTGGCGAGGCGCGTACGGTGGTGCAGGCGGCCGAGGCCGGCACGGCGTTCGAGCTGTCGTCGATGGGCAGGCGCCGCAGGCCGAGGCGGAGGATGTGCTGGTGAGCAGCACGGCGCCAGCAGGCTACGCGGTGGCGGAGCACGAGGGCGTGCTGGTGGCGCTGGACACGCTGCGACGGCCGAGCTGCGAGTGGAGGGGCCATGCGGGAGCTGGTGCGGGCAGATCCAGGATGCGCGCAAGGCGGCGGGGCTGGCGATCGCCGACCGGGTGGCGGTGACGCTGGAGGGGGCAGATGCGGAGGTGGCGGGGGTGGTCGCAGCGTGGGAGGGGTATCTGCGCGCGGAGACGCTGGCGGCGCGGCTGGCGCTGGCGGCGCCTGCGGCGGGGGCGGCGGTCAGCGGGATCGAGCTCGACGGCCGCCCGCTCACCCTCGGCCTCACCAAAGCCGAATAGCATGGAGCAGCTGGCAGCCAGCGCCGCGGCGTGGGGCATCGTGCTCAGCCCGCAGCAGATCGCGCAATTCGCGGCCTACGCCGCCGAGCTGCGGCGCTGGAACGAGCGCGTGAACCTGACCACGATCACCGAGGATAGCGCGATCGCCACGCGCCATTTCCTCGATTCGCTACGCTGCGCGCTCAGCTGGGGCGACGCGCCCGCCAACCTGATCGACATTGGGGCGGGCGCGGGCTTCCCTGGGCTACCGCTGAAGATCCTACAGCCCGCTCTGCAGCTGACGCTGGTCGAGAGCATCGGCAAAAAAGCCGCCTTTCTCGAGCACATCGTCGCGCTGCTGGGCCTGGGCGATGTGGAGGTGCTGGCCGAGCGCGCCGAGGTAGTAGGGCACGCGGCAGCGCACCGCGAGCGCTACGATGTCACGGTGGCGCGGGCGGTGGCCGAGCTGCGCGTGCTTGCGGAATATTGCCTGCCGCTCTGCCGCACCGGCGGGCGCTTTCTGGCGCCAAAGGGCGCGCAGCTCGATGCGGAGCTGGCGGCGGCGCAGCCGACGATCGCGCGGCTAGGCGGCAGCGTTATCGGCGTCGAGCCGGTGCAGATCCCTGGGGCCGAACCGCGCGTGCTGGTGGTCGTCGGCAAAGTCGCGGCCACGCCGGCGCGGTACCCACGCGCGCCGGGCATACCGGCCAAACGCCCGATCTAAAGCGCATGAGGCGCAATAGTGAGCAAGGCTTGAAACTTGCTGGCACGACACGGCGTACAAAGCATGGTTGAATGACGCGAGCGGCTTGTGCTAGAATACCTGCATAGGTTGGCACAACGCTCGCGCGCATCCCATCTACAATCAGCCGCCAACATCGAAAAGGAGGGCGCCGCATGTCCATTTTTACCCGTATCAGCGATCTGCTCAGCGCGAACATCAACTCGCTGCTCGACAAAGCCGAGGATCCTGAGAAGATGGCCGACGAGTACCTGCGCCAGCTGAACAGTGAGCTGTACGAGGCCAAAACCAGCGTAGCATCGGCCATGGCCGACGCCACCAAGCTTAACAACAAAGAGGCCCAGTACCTGGCCGAGACCGAGCAGTGGAACAATAAAGCCGAGGCTGCGCTACGCGCCGGCGACGAGAACCTGGCCAAGGCCGCGCTGGCGCGCAAGGTGCAGGCGCAGAAGCTGGCCCAGCAGTACACGCAGCAATCCGACGCGCAGGACGAGCAGGTGGCCGCGCTGCAGCAGGCGCTGGTGCAGCTCGAGACGCGCATCGCCGAGACGAAGGCCAAGCGCGAGCTGATCGTCGCTAAGAAGAACCGCGCCCAGACGCAAGAGGCCATGCAGCGCATGGCCCGCGGCCTCAGCAGCACCGGCGCGCTCGACAAGCTCGACCAGCTCGAGGAGCGCGTGGACGACCGTCTGGCGCGCGCCGACGCGATGGCCAAGCTCGAGAGCGGCACGCTCGAAAGCAAGTTCAAGGATCTCGAGCGCGACCAGGAGGTCAACTCCGAGCTTGCCGAGCTCAAGCGCAAGCTCGGCCAGCAGTAATACCGGCTCCGCTCGCTCACGTTCTTTTTGTGTGGCCTGGCCCGCTTAGGCCTCGCCGGGCAGCCACAAAATGCAGTTCGGGGGCGGCAATGCCGCCCCGAACCCCCGCCACACCGCACGTGATCAGCCGGATGTAGTATTCAGCAGGCGCTGTAGCCTACTTTTTGGCAAGGCCAGCCGCAGGCATATACAGGCGGGTGGCGTACTCCTTCACCATGCGGCGGGTGCTAAACATCGGCGCGACGGTAGCAATCGCCTCTTTGCTCCAGCCGATCCACTTATGCGGCACGCCATCGCTGCCGCGCTCGTAGAAGGTGGGCAGTACCTCGTTCTCGAGGATCTGGTATAGGTGTTGCGAGTCGCGCCAGTCCTGCTCGTCGATATTGCTGTACTCGCGCTCCTCGCCGATCGCCCAGCCATTCTTGCCATTGAACGCCTCGGGCCACCAGCCATCGAGAATGCTCAGGTTCGGCGCACCGTTCAGGCTGGCCTTCTGGCCGCTGGTGCCGCTGGCCTCGTACGGGCGGCGCGGCGTATTCAGCCACACGTCTACGCCCTGCACCAGCTTGCGCGCCACGCACATATCGTACTCTTCGATGAACAGGATCTTGCCGAGGAAGCCGGGCTGCTGCGACATCTGGTACACCTGCTGGATGAACAGCTTGCCGGGATCATCGGCCGGGTGCGCCTTGCCGGCGAACACAATCTGCATGGGCCGGTCCCAGCGGTTCAGGATGGCCTTCAGGCGCTCGATATCTTTGAACAGCAGCGTGGCGCGCTTGTAGGTGGCGAAGCGCCGCGCAAAGCCGATCGTGAAGGCGGTTTCGTCGAGCACCGGCCACACCGCCGGCGAGGTGCCAAGGCGCAGGTGGCGCTCGCGAGTGCGCTCGCGCGCGAACTCGACCAGCTGCTTTTTGAGGCTCTGGCGCGCCTGCCACATCACTTCGTCGGGCACGTCGTGGATCTTTTGCCACAGCGCCACGTCGTCGAGCCGATCTTCCCAATCCTTGCCCATGTAGGCTTCGAACAGCCGGCGCATCTCGGGCGCGAGCCAGGTGGCCGTATGCACGCCGTTGGTGATCGACGTGATCGGCACTTCGTCCTGGCTTTTATCCTGATACATCCACTGCCACATGCCGCGGGCTACATGGCCGTGGAGCTTGCTCACGCCGTTATGGCGCTCGGAAGCCCTGAGCGCTAGCACCGTCATGGCAAAGGTTGGCCCCCAGCTCTGCTGCTGAAGCGCCACATTCACGAATTCATCGCGGCTGAGGCCCAGCTGCGACCAATACTGCCAGAAGTATTTTTCGATCAGCGGCAGTGGGAAGGCATCGTTGCCGGCCGGCACGGGCGTGTGGGTGGTGAACACCGAGCCCGACTGCACGCGCTGCATGGCTTCGGCGAAGGGCACGCCCTGCTGCACCTGCTCGCGCGCCAGCTCGAGCACCAGGAACGCCGAGTGGCCTTCGTTCATATGCCACACCGTCGGGCTAATGCCCATTTGGCGCAGCGCGCGCACACCGCCGATGCCGAGCACGATCTCCTGCGCCACGCGCATCTCTTGGTCGCCACCGTACAGCCGGGCCGAAAGCTCGCGATCCTGCGGGCTATTCGGGTGAATGTCGGTGTCCATCAGGAAGAGCGGAATGCGCCCGACCTGGATGCGGTAGACCTTGGCGTAGATGGTGCGGCCGGGCAGCTCGACCTCGACAACCACCTCGCGGCCGTCGGGCGTGAGCGCGGGCGAGGCGGCGACATTCGCAAAATTCAGCTTGACGTACTGTGCCTCTTGCCAGCCGCTATGGTCGAGGCGCTGGCGAAAGTAGCCCTGCGGGTACAGAAAGCCCACGGCCACAAACGGCAGGCCAATGTCGCTAGCCTCTTTGGCGTGGTCGCCGGCCAGCACGCCCAGGCCGCCGGAATAGATCGGCAGCGACTCGTGCAGGCCGAACTCGGCCGAGAAATAGGCGATCGCCTGATCCTTCGTGCCGGCATATGTCTGCGCGAACCAGGTTTTCGCCTCGCCCATGTAGCGATCGAAGGTATCGAGCACCTGATCATACTGCTTCAGATAGTCGGGGTTCTCAGCAGCGTCTTCGAGCCGGCGCTGGCGCACATCACGCAGAAAATCGACCGGGTTGTGGTAATCCTGCTCCCACAGCTCAGGGTCGATTTGCCGGTAGAGCTCCTGCGCTTCCGGATGCCAGCTCCACCACAGGTTGAAAGCCAGCTCGCGTAGGCGGCTGAGGCGTTGCGGAATGGGGGTGAAGAGCAGATCGGCGGTGGTAATATTCACAAAACCTCCTAGCATGTATCGAAGCTGCCTCATACCGGCAGTCGGTCATCTCAACAAAGGACGAAGGGCAAGACCGAACGCGGCTGCCGCCGCTCGACCCTTCGCCGTTCGTCCCCCATTGGTACATACGCCGCCCATTGTACGAAAAGACCGGGCTTCTGTCGAGTCGGTATTTGTTTGCTCTCTTGACAAACTTTCGAGAGTATGCTAGGATCACAGCCATCACACCTAAACCGATTTAACTACGAAACGCAAACCATTCGCCACGGGATTGTCCGGAGATAGCGCAGGTTCGCCGTATGACCGATTCGCACCCAGCCGACCTGGCGCTGATGCGCGAGTTGAACCAGCGAAGCGTGCTGAGCCTGCTGCGACAAGAAGGGCCGATCTCGCGTGCCGAGCTGGCGCGGCGCAGCAACCTGAGCCGCTCGACCGTATCGAGCATTATTGCCGCGCTGCTGGCGGCCAACCTCGTGCGCGAGACCGGCATCGGCAGCTCGCAGGGTGGGCGGCGGCCGATCATGATCGAGTTCAACTACCAGTCGGCGTTTGTAATCGGCATCGAGCTCGGCAGCACGGCGCTGACGCTGCTACTGACCGATCTGGCCGCGAATGTGCTGCGCAGTGCCTGCGTGCCATTCGACCTAGCGGCCGGCCCGGTGGCGTGCATTGCCCAGCTGGTGGCGCAGGTAAACGGCCTGCTGGCCGCAGCGCAGCTCAGCCGCACGCAGATCGTGGGCGTGGGCGTGGGCGTGCCGGCGCCGCTAGCCTACGCGACGGGCCGGCCGATCGCGCCGCCAGTGATGCCCGGCTGGCATGGGGTGCCGCTACGCGCGCTGCTCGAAGACGCGCTGGCGCTGCGCGTGTTTGTCGAGAACGACGCGAACCTCGGCGCGCTGGCCGAGCACCACTGGGGCGTGGCGCAGGGCTGGGACAACGTCGCCTACCTGTACCTTGGCAGCGCGGGCATCGGCTGCGGGCTCATCCTTGACGGGCGGCTGTTCCGCGGCGACATCGGCTCGGCCGGCGAGATCGGCCACCTGATGGTGGAGGAAGGCGGCCCACGCTGCCGCTGCGGCTCGTACGGCTGCCTCGAGGCCGTAGCCGGCCTGCCGGCGGTGCTGCAGCGCGCCCAGGCGCTCGGGCTGCCCGGCGGCCAGCTCGACGACATTCTGGCGCTGGCGCGACAGGGCCACAGCCAGGCAATCGCGCTGCTCGACGCAACCGGCGAATACCTGGGCATTGCCGTCGCCGACATGCTGAACATGATCAACCCCGGCTGCGTGGTGATTGGCGGGCGCATGGCCGAAGCCGGCGACTGGCTGCTGCGCGCGCTGCGTGGCACACTGCAGCGGCGTGGGCTTGCGGTAGCGGTGGAACATGTGGCGATCGTGCCGGGCAAGCTTGGCAAAAATGTGGTAGCCATTGGGGCAGTGTCGATCGTGATCCACCACGCCTTTAATGTGCCGGCGCGCGCCCCGAACCAAAGCGCGGCCGAGGCTCTGCCGGTATAGCACGGCAAGTTCCAAGTTTGGTGGTTTCGCATGAAACCAATACGCCCTGAAAGGGGGTGATTGGAGCGGTTGGCACGCCACCTGCGCGCCGCTGAACCCATCCACAGAACCATCGCCAATCGTACGATGATTGAACGGCATCAGATTCCCTTTATGCAAAGGAGCGAAACAGGTATGCATCGGATGCTCAAACTCCTGGGCGCCATCGCGCTGATGGCACTGCTGCTGGCCGCCTGTGGCGGCGGCACCACCGCAAACCCCACCGCCGCGCCTGCGGCCCCCGAGCCCACCAAGGCTCCCGAGGCTACCGCCGCGCCCGCAGCCCCCGAGCCTACCAAGGCCCCTGAGGCTACCGCCGCGCCCGCAGCCCCCGAGCCCACCAAGGCCCCCGAGGCCGGCGGCGCCATGGCTGGCCCGAAGGTGACGGGCGAAGTGACGCTGTGGCACGCCTACGGCGCTGGCAGCGCCGAGGAAAGCGCGATCAATGCGTTGATCGAGAACGCCAAGAAGGACAACCCCGACGCCAAGATCACCGTGCTCGAGGTTCCGTTCGACCAGATCTACAATAAGTTCGAAACCGAAGCGGCGGCCGGCGGCGGCCCGGACATGTTCATCGCGCCGAACGACAGCCTGGGCAAGGAAGTTCGCGCCGACCTGCTCGCGCCGATCGACGACAAGATGGCCGGCCACCTCGACAACCTGCTGCCGGTCGCGGTCGATGGCTGCAAGGTCGATGGCAAGCTGTACTGCGTGCCCGAGTCGCTGAAGGCCGTGGCGCTGTTCTACAACAGTAGCACCGTCAAGGCCGCGCCAAAGACCACCGACGAGCTGCTGGCGGCCGTCAAGGGCGGCTTGAAGCTGGCGATCAACCAGAACGCCTACCACAACGTGCCGTTCTTCGTCGGCTTCGGCGGCAAGATCGTCGACGACGCCGGCAAGTGCGCGCTCGACCCGGCCTTCGGCGAGGCGATGGCCTACCTGAAGCAGCTGAAGGACGCCGGCGCGCAGTTCTACACCGACGGCGGCAAGGCCAACGACGCCTTCCAGACGGGCAAGGCCGACGCGATCATCAACGGCCCGTGGGCCACTGGCGACTACAAGAAGAGCCTCGGCGACAAAGTCGCAGTGGCGCCGGTGCCCGCCGGCCCGAAGAACCCGGCTGGCCCGCTCACCGGCACCGACGGCTTCTACATCAACGTCAATAGCAAGAACGTCGATGGCGCGGTGGCGCTGGGCCTGTACCTCACCAGCCCGGCCTCGATGAAGGTGTACGTCGACCAGGCCGGCCACGTTCCGGCCGACAAAACCATCCAGATCAGCGACCCCGTGACCAAGGGCTTCGCCGATGCGGCCGCCACCGGCTACCCGCGCCCGCAGGTCAAAGAGCTCGACAACTTCTGGGGCAACTTCGGCGACGCTGTCAACAACGTGATCGAGAAGGGCACCGACCCGGCACAGGCCTCGAAAGACGGCTGTGCGGCGATGGACAAGGCCAACGGCAAGTAGCACCAGGCCCACGAGTGACCTTTCGGGATCGGTTTCCGCACTGCGCGGAAGCCGATCCCACTCCAACGCAGCGCTGCAACGCGGCACAACACCTGCCCGTGCCACCATCAAACGTACCACTGATGGCTGACCAAGGAGCGCCTCATGGCTACAGTCAACGTACAGTCGAATACCCCGGTGACCACGCGAAAATCGTCGCGACAGCGCGCGGCTTCAACCCGGCTGGCGTATTTGTACCTGCTGCCGGCACTGCTGGTGATGGGCGTCATCACCTTCTACCCGCTGCTGTTCCAGGTCTACATGTCGTTCACCGATTTTGGCTTGAAAAATCTGCGCGTCAACTCGCAGCCGCCGAACTTTGTGGGGCTCGACAACTACATCAGAATTCTCAAAAGCGACATGCCCTTCACGGGCTTTAACTTCTGGGGCACTTTAGCATTCGACCTGTGGTGGGCCTTATCGAATGTGGTGATCCACGTGGTGCTGGGCGTGCTGATCGCCGTGCTGCTGAATACCGAGGGGCTGTGGTTCAAGCGCGTCTACCGGGCGATCTATGTGCTGCCGGTGGTCATTCCGGCGCTGATTGTCGCGACGGTGTGGAAGAACATGTGGGACGCCGACTACGGCCCGATCAACGGGCTGCTTTCGACGATCGCCGGCTGGTTCGGCGGCGCGCCAGTGCATATTCGCTGGCTCGACTCATTCGACCTGCCGATCCCCTGGATCCCGCTGCCGCTCTCGTACTACGCGATGCTGGTGACGAATATCTGGCTAGGCTGGCCGCTGAACGCGGTGGTGGCGACCGGCGCGTTGCAGAGCATCCCGAAAGAGCTGTACGAGGCTGCCGAGATCGATGGCGCAACCCGCACCCAGCAGTTCATGAATGTGACGGTGCCGATGCTTCGGCCAGCCATGCTGCCATTCGCGATCTTTGGCTTTGTCACAACGTTTAACCTATTCCACCTCTCGTACTTCCTGTCAGGCGGCGGCCCCGATCACCGCACCGAGCTGCTGGTCACGTGGGCGTATCGCCTGGTGAACGAGCAGAAGCTGTATGGCATTGCCTCGGCCTTCGCCGTATATGTGTTCTTTGTGCTCCTGATCCTGACGCTGATCACTAACCGGCTGGCCAAGGCTACCGCGAGCTACACCGAATAATCCGGCCGCTGCTTCACCCTATTGAAGGAGGACGAGCTATGGCAACCGCTACTACTCCAGCCCGCGGCGTTGGCCGGCGCCCGCGCGGCACGTCGTCGGGCCGCCCGCTGCAGCTCGGCACGCAGCTGCTGCTCCAGGCATTCTGCCTGCTTCTCGCCTTCACCGTGCTGTACCCGATCGCCTGGGTGGTGGCTCGATCGATCGACCCAAGCACACTCAACCGCCCGACTTCGCTGCTGCCCGAAGGCGCGACGCTCGATGCCTATCGCGCGGTGCTGACCCAGCCGACGACCAACCCGGTGTCGTTCGCGCAGCTGGCGCTGAACACCATTCTGCTGGCCGGCGGCGTGACGATTTTCGCGCTGGCGATCGCCGTCACCGCTGCCTACGCCTTTTCGCGGCTGCAGTTCCCCGGCCGCTCACAGCTGATGCTGGCCGTGCTGGGCGTGCTGATGCTCCCGTCGGTGGCCGGCATCGCGCCGCTGTTTGTGCTGCTGAACCGGGTGGTGATCGGCGGGTTTAACCTGCGCAATTCGCTGTTCGGCGTGGGCCTGGCCATGACATCGGGCGCGCTGCCGTTTGCGATCTGGAACCTGAAGGGCTACCTCGACACTATTCCGAAAGAGCTCGAGGAGGCCGCGACGATCGACGGGGCGACCCGCAACCAGACGTTCCTGCGCATCGTGCTGCCGCTGGCAACACCGGTGCTGGCGGTGACGGCGTTTCTGGTGTTCCTGGGCGGCTGGACCGAATTCTACCTGTCGTGGCAGTTCCTTACCGAGCCGAAGAATTTTACGCTCTCGATGGCGCTGTACAACATGGTCGGCCAGTACGCCGGGCAAACGCCCTGGTCGCGCTTTACCGCTATGGCGCTGATCATTGCGGTGCCGGTGGCGGTGGTGTACCTGGCGCTCCAGAAGTATATCGTCGGTGGCCTGACGGTCGGCGGTGTGAAGGGCTAGCCCGCACTCACCAGCGCGACCCAGGCGCGAAGGCCCGAAGCTGCCAGGCCGCTTCGGGCCTTCGCGCTTTTTGCGCCGGCGCACGCCGCCGGCATCCCCGCAGCGAATGGGTATGCGCTCGCAAGCGCGCCGCGCCGGCTACGCGGCCGCTCGCCAAGCTGGCCCGGCCGCGCTTGACGATCGGCGCGCTCAACGCGTATACTAGCGCAGCCAGAGCCCACGAGGAGCCTATGCGCAACCGATCGCACCGCAGTTCACGCGCGGCCTGTATCCCGGCATAGCCGCATGGCCGACGCATACTCTCAGCCACCGCGTGCCGCAAGGCTGTGGCCGCTGGGCCGCCTGCTGGCATGGGCCGCGCTTGGCATGCTGGCGCTCGTCGTCGGCGCACAGCTGGTCTTCTTCGCTATCCACGCCGCGCATATGCTCGGCTACCCATTCCCGCTCGACTACGGCGAAGGCCCGCTGCTGGCGCAGATCGGCATGCTGCGCGGCGGCACGCCGATCTGGCAGCTCTACGCCAACCCCGATCAGCCACCCTACTTCGTGGTGAACTACCCGCCAGTGTACCCGCTGGCCGCCGCGCTCGCCGCGCTGCTCACCGGCGACGCGCTGCTAGCCGGGCGGCTGGTGTCGCTCGCCGCCACATGCGCCGCGCTCGCAGCGCTCTGGCAGCTGGCGCAGGGGCCAGCAACCGCGAACCGAGAAGCCAGAAGTATGATCAATCGGCGCTTCCTGGTGCTTGGCTCGCGGCTGCTGATCGTTCTTTCATTCCTTGGGCTGCCGATCGTGCGCGAGTGGGCCGTGGTGACGCGCGTCGATATGCTTGGCGTGGCGCTCGGGCTGTGGGCGCTGGCGCTGGTGCGGCGCGGCGCCGGGCGGCGCCTGGCGCTCTGGGCGGCGCTGCCGCTGGCGCTGAGCCTGCTGGTCAAGCCCTCGCTGATCGCCGCGCCGGCCGCCGCGCTGGTGTGGCTGTTGTTTCGCGACTGGCGCCGCGCGCTGCTGCTGGGCGCGCTCACCGCCGCGCTCGTCGCACTGGTGGCGGGCACGCTCGAATTCGCCAGCGGCGGCTGGTTTGCGCTCCATGTGCTGGCGGCTAATGCGAATGCCTGGGAAGCCCGGCTGGCGTACGGCTTCTGGCACGATCAGCTGGCGATCCTGTGGCCGCTGCTTGCAGCAGCTGGCCTGGGCGCGCTGTTCGGGCTGTTTGCGCGCGAACCTGAAGCGGAGAGCCAGGCGCCAGCAACCAGAAACCCCGGCTCGGGCCGGCCGATCCTGAGCTCGCGCACCTCGATCCTGCTCGCGCTCTACTACACAATCTTCGGCGCGGTGGTGGCCTATGGTGTGGGCAAAGTCGGCGCGTACACGAACTACTTTCTCGAATTCTACGCCGGGCAGATCTGGCTTGCCGCCGAGGCGGCGTGGTGCGCCGGCCACGGGTTCACCCCGGCATTCGTGCGCCGCGCGCGCCTCGGGCCGATCGCGCAGCTTGGGGCCACGATCGCGATCGCGGCACTGCTGGCGGGCGCACAGCTACGCTACTACCCGCTCTGGAGCGAAACCTACCTGAAGACCGCCGGCCTGATCGAGGGCGTGAACCCGCCGCGGCTGGCGCTTGGGCGCTATGGCGTCTGGCAGGATCTGCGGCGCGAGCGCGACCTGCTGGCGGCGTTCGCGAAGATCAACGCGGCGTTGAATGCCGAGGCGCACGCGGCTGGCGGGCCGCTGTTCACCGACATCCCCGGCGTCGCCGCGCAGGCCGGGCTGGTGTTTCGGCTGCAGGCCTTTGAGTATCGCCAGCTGCTCGACGCCAACCTGGCCGATCAGCGCGGCCTGCTGCGCGACCTGGCCGGCGGCCGCGTGCCGCTGGTGGTGCTCGACTACCTTGGCAACTGGCTGACGCCCGAAATGATCACGCTGATCACCCACCGCTACGCCCAGGCCGGCTCGCGCGGCACCTACGATATCTATCGCCCGCTCGAGCCTGGCCCGCCCACGGCAGCCAGCCTGAGCTTTGCCGGCGGCCTGCGCCTGCTGGCGTTCCACCTCGCGCCTTCGCCCGGCCGGCCGGCCTACCACCCCGGCGAAACAGCGCTGCTGACGCTCGACTGGCGCTACGACGCCGCGCCGAACGACCCCGCGCCTACAAACGCGGTCAGCGTGGTGGTACAGCTTCAAGACGCGGCGGGAAGCGTGCTCGCGGAATTCGCGCGGCCGCTGCTGTACGGCGCGCTGGCGCCGCGCGACTGGGGCGACGCCGTGGTGCAGCATTTGCAGCCGCTGGCGCTGCCGGCCGAGCTGCCGCCGGGCAGCTACCGCCTGGCGCTGGGGCTGCGCGCTGGCGAACGCGACCTGGCTGCACCGCAGCCGCTCGCAACGCTGAACGTCGAACCCCGGCGCGGGCGCGCGATTGGCGAGCGCGGCTACTTCGTGCCCGAGCCTCTGCTGGCGGCCTGGCGCGCGCGCGGCGGCGACGGCTCGGCCGGGCCGGGCGACCCGATCATGCCGGCGGTGCCCTTCGCCGACGGCACGCTGCAGTGCTTTGCGCGCGCCTGCCTGCGCTTCAGCCCTGGCGGCGTGCAGCCGCTGCCACTCGGCGAGCTGATCAGCCTTGCCGACGCGGGCCTGCAGCCCACCGGCGCAGGCGCGCCCGGCACGGTCAGCGCCGGCTTCCAGGCGCTCTGGCAGGCCAGCGGCGGGGACGAGCAGCTTGGCCCGGCGATTGGCGGCGAGCTGATCCGCGGCGACAAAGTGGTGCAGTACACGCGCTACGCCCGGCTCGAGCGGCCGCTCGCGGGCGGGGCGGCCCGGCTGGCGCGCCTGGGCGATGAATTTCTACGGCTGCCGGGCGGCGGGCCGTACCGCTGGCCAGAATACCCGCCCGCACCTAACTAAACCCGCCAAAGTAGCCCATCAGGCTATCGCGCGCGGCGTCGAGCATGCTCAGGTTATCGGTTTCGCGCAGCTTCACGCCCAGCGCGACGGCGATTGGCTTGAGCAGCGCCACCACCTCGGGCGAGGCGACACGCAGCTCTTTTGGCAGCGCGCCAGCCATCTCGAGCATATCAAGAACGTGCTTTTGAAACCCGGCCTGGTAGTTCTGCGGCCCCGAAAGGTACGGCTGCAAAACCATGCCGCTGCGGTGATCGACTACCATCGCCATAAACGGGTAGTACGGCCGCTCGCCGCGCTGCTCCTGGATGGGCGTCGGGGCCGGAAACAGGTCGACTTCCCAGATCTGCTGGCCGGCGCGCAGCCGCTGCTTGATCTGCTGGAGGCGCGGGCGATCGAGCGGCGGCAGCTCGGTTTCCCTTGCAACGAACCTAGCCGGCTCCTGCCAGGCGTCGCTCCACACCAGCCCCTCGGCGCCGCGCTTGGCTACGCGCACCAGCAGCTTCCCCGGCATTGGCGAGCTGAGCAGCTCGGGGTTCTCGGCCAGGCGCTGCGCCACATCTACCGACTGCTCGAGTGCCAACGCGAGAAAGCGTGCGTCGGCGGCGGTGATATACCACGGCAGCAGGCCCGGATCGTGGCTGCGGAACTGGGGCCAGGCGCTGCGCCCGCGAAACTTCAGCTCAAGCTGCTTGATCACGCCGAGATCGCGCTTGTCGAGGTACGCGCGGTCTTCGAACGAGGCCATCAGGCACTTCTGCGAAAAGATTACGTCGAGCGGGTTGGGCTCGGGGCCGAGCGCGCCCGACTGCAGCGCCATGTAGCCTGCCAGCCCCTCGGTGCCGCGATACACCCCGAGCGCGAAATGCTCGCCGAGGTTGCCCATCACGCAGCAGTAGCCCACCTCGCCATCTTCGGGATTCTGCACGCCAAACAGGTCGGAGTCGTACATCCACTCCCACGGCGCCACGGCCTTGAATGCCACAGCAGCCTGAAACAGCGCCCGCCATTCCTCGGTGGAAGGTTCTTGTTGAAGCATTGCCTCTCGCTTTCAGCCGCCGCGCTGGGCCGTCTTTTCAACCGCAGCCATGGGCGAAGCCGCGTGATGGTGCGCGTACCTGCCGCGTAGCGCATACCAGCGCACCCGCAGCACGTCGAGCAAATTGCGCCACGAGTCGCGCAGCGGGTTTACCTTGGTCTCGGTGCCATAGCGCCAGATCACCGGCACCTCGGCGATCGGGTAGCCCTGCCGCCGCGCCAGAAACAGCAGCTCGACATCGTACGCCGTGACGGCGGCGCCCTGCACGCGCGGGGCGTGCTCGCCGTAGATCTGCACGCGCCCGAACAGATCGCGCGCCACGAGGCCGCGCAGCGCCTTGAACCCGCACTGCGTATCCTGGATGCCGCCAATCGCCACCACCCGCACGATCAGGTTGAACACCCGGCCCATCAGGTGCCGATACCATGGCTCGCCCAGCCGGCGCGCGCCCAGGCCCTCGCGCGAGCCGATGGCCACGTCGTAGCCGCGATTGAGCCACTCGTGCAGCTTGGGCCACTCTTCGATCGGCACCGCCAGGTCGGCGTCGCACAGCAGCAGGTATTCGCCGGTGGCCGCCAGCGCCCCCGCCCGCACCGCAAAGCCTTTGCCGCGATGATCGAGCGAGAGCAGCCGCAGGCACGGGTGGTTGCGCGCCATCCGCTCGACCAGCGCGGCCGTGCCGTCGGTGCTGCCGTCGTCGGCCACCAGCACCTCCGAGGCGTAGCTCTGCCGCTCGAGGTACGCGAGTATCTGCGCCAGGGTATCGGGCAGGCGCGCCTCTTCGTTGTAGGCCGGTACCACTACCGAGAGCAGCGGCGCATCAGGCGGAAGGCTCACAATGCACTCCTTACAATGTCAGCGTCGGCGCCAGCGCCGGCGCGGCCGAGCGAGAGAAGCGTTGCCGGCGCTTGCGCACAAAGCGCGGCAGCGCCAGCAAGCCGGCTGCCTGGCCGCGCAGCCGCGCGCGCGCGGCCTCTTCGCGCACATGCCACAGCGCCGCGAGCGTGAAGCTCAGCTGGGCGCGCACAAACGCTGCCAGGTGCTTGCGCACCAGTGCGGCCGGCATGTTCTTAGCCCACACCAGGATGAAGTTGCGCCCGCAGTAGTAGCTCGCCAGCTTGCCCCCGCCAGTGGCGCTAAGCCGGTGGTACACCACCGCCTGCGGCACGTACAGGGTGCGCAGGCCGCGCAGCCGCGCGCGCAGGTTCAGGTCGACATCCTCGCAGTACATCACCAGGTCTTCGTCGAAGACTTGGCCGCGCTCGCTCAGCGCCTCGAGCGCCGAGCGCCGGTACGCCGCCGCGCCTGCGCACGGGCCGAATACCTCTTGCATCACATTGTATGCCGCCGCGTCGTGCTGCCATACCCCGCGGCTGCCCGGCACGCCGTTCGCGCCATAGAAATCGCCCGCCGAGTGCAGGTGGTCGCGCTGATCGAACAGCATAAGCTTGCTGGCCGCGAATGCGTACGACGGGAAGCGCTCGAGCGCGCCTACCAGCTGCTCGAGCCAGCGCGGGTGCGCCTCGGTGTCGTTGTTCAGCAGCACCACGTACTCGCCGCCGGTCGCCTCGAACCCGGCATTCACCGCCGCCGCAAAGCCGCGATTGCGCGGCTGCACGATCACCTGCGCCTCGGGGTAGCCGCGCCGCAACAGCTCGCACGAGTCGTCGGTCGAACCATCGTCCACCACCACCACGCAAAAGTCGCGGCGGGTCTGGCGCCGCAGCGCGTTCAGGCACGTCGGCAGGTGCTTCGCACCATTGTAGTTTGGAATGATGACGTCGATCATGGTTTCAGTAGGCCGTTCGCGGTTTCGCGGCCGGCGCTTCATTTCAGGCCGTCGCCAGGCTATTGCACGCTGCCGATATACTCGGCTACTGCGGCTTGCCATGGGCGTAGCTCGATGCCCAGCGCGGCGGCGGCCAGGTTGCGCAGCGGCGTATACGGCGGCACCGTGCTGTCGCGCTTGTACTCGGCCAGCGTGATCGGCCGTAGCGCTGTGCGCGTGTTCCCGGCCTGCCGCACGATCTCGGCCGCGAACTCGTAGCGCGAGCAGGCGCCTGCGTTCACCAGGTGGTAGGTGCCATAGTACGGCGTGGCAATCAGCTGCTCCACCGCCGCAGCTACATCGCCGGCATGCGTCGGGCTGCCGATCTCGTCGGCCACCACCGCCAGCTCATCGCGCTCGGCTGCCAGCCGCAAGATCGTTCGCACGAAATTGCGCTCGCCGCCAAACAGCCACGCAACCCGCACGATATAAAAGCGATCGAGCAGCTCGCGCACCGCCTGCTCGCCGGCCCACTTCGAGCGCCCATAGGCATTGATCGGCCGTGCCTGGTCGTACTCAAAGTACGGCGCCGACGCCGCGCCGTCGAATACCTCGTTGGTGCTAACATACACCAGCGGCGCGCCAAGCTGCCGGCAGGCCAGCGCCACATAGCGCGTCCCTAAGCCATTCACCCGGTGGGCCAGCTCGGGGTCGCGCGCGCAGCCGTCGACATTAGTGTAGGCCGCCGGGTGTAGCACCAGCTCGGCGCCGGTGGCCACCAGCTGCGCGACACACTCGGGACGGCCGAGCTCCAGCTCGCCGTGGCCCAGCGCGATCAGCTCGTGCTCACGGCCCAGCCGGGCCTGCAGCGCCCGGCCAAGCTGGCCATTCGCGCCGGTGATTGCGATCCGCATACTACCCGCCTTTGGCTTGGAAGGCTGTCTGAGCGCCCGCATGATAGAAGATACTACCCGGCGCGTCAAATGCCTAGCCCCGCCGCGCTGCTCCACTGCCGCTCGCCGCCGGCGCTGCGATCGTGGCCAGGCGTGGCTTCCAGCGGCCGATGACTTGAATACATGGGCTTGTCGTACAGCGGCGAACAAGAGTACTGCGCAGGTGTATACCCGGAGTACCAGCCGATGGCTTGACCAGCGCAGCGCTTCCGTAGTATGCTGCGTTAGGTTCGATAAAGCATGCTATCCGCACCTGACAAAGCGTAGGTCTCTGTGGTCGCATCTGCCCCCGATAACTCAACCGCTCCGCAGCTCGATGTGCTGCTGTTCCGGCTCGCCGGCGAAGTCTACGCGCTGCCATCGGCCTGCGTGCGCGAGGTGATTCGCTATCGCGACTATACCCCGGTGCCTGGCGCGCCCGCAACGCTGCCGGGCATCTTGAACCAGCGCGGCGTCGTTGTGCCGGTGGTCGACATCTACCCGCTGCTGGGCCTGAGCGCGCCGCCGGCCTCGCGTGCCACGCGCCTGGTGATGCTGAGCCACCAGGAGATCGACATGGCCCTGCTGGTCGAGGCGGTGCTCGATCTCGCCGCGCTGCCGCCCGCAGCGCTCGAGCCGCCCCCGCCCGCGCTCGACCCCGCCCGCGCCCGCTTTCTCCGCGGCCTGGCCACGTTCGAGCAGCAGCCGGTCGCACTGCTCGATCTCGACGAGCTGATCGCCGGGCTGAGGGCATGGGAGTAGCCAATGAACGCCGATATGCTGCTGATCGTACGCACGGCCCGCCATCGCTACGCTGTTCGCCACGCCGACCTCGCAGGCATGAAAATGCTGGCCGATCCGCGCGTTCTTGATCATAGCGGCTTCTACGGCCAGCCCTGCCTCGCGGCCGAGCTTGGCCCGCTGCTCGGCCACGCCGACACCGGCGCGCTGCAGCGCCGCCAGGCGCTGATGGTGCCGCTGCGCCGCCGCTATGTCGCGCTGCTGGTCGACGCAATCGAGACGTTTATCGAGCACGCGAGCGCCGTGCCGCTGCCCGCGCTGCTGCGCGAGCGCCTGCGCCAACCCTGGGCCACCGGCGCGCTGGTGCTGGAAGCACAGCCCGTCGTGCTGATCGATGTGCGTGCGGTGGCCCGCAGCGTAATGCTGGCGGCACCAGCCAGCCCTGATCGAAAAGGCAACACTGCTTATGTCTCAGGCGCCTGATCCCAATCGCCTCGGCCGAACCATCGTCGATATCTACAACGACGAAGGCGAGCGCAGCCGGCTGCTCGGCCGCTTCGCCATCAGCTTCGGCACGATCGCGGCCGCCGGCAGCTGTACGCTGCTGGGGCTCAATCTGCTGGGCGCGCTGCCGGGCCAGCGCCTGGCATTTGTGGTGATGCTATCGCTGCTGCTGGCCCTCAGCATTACGCTCGCGACACTCGGGCTGCTGCGCGGGCGCCGCTATCGCCTGGCCACCAACCTGTTTCTGTACTCGGCCGTGTTCTATGTCACCGTGGCGATCTACCTGGTCGGCGGCGTCGCCAGCCCGATCTTTGTGCTGTATTTCGTGCCGATCATGGCCGCCGGGCTGTTCGGCCGCACGCAAGATAGTATTCGCCTGTTCCTAGTTGCCCTGCTATGCTACATCGGCCTGGCTATTCTGCAGAGCACCGAGCTGCTGCTGCCGGTGATCGACCTGCACGGCACCGGCCGCGTGATTATCACCCTGCTGACGTTCGGCTCGATCGGCGGCTTGCTGGCCTACCTGGCGCTGGTGTGGGCCAGCAGCACCAGCCACTTTATTAGCCAGGCCGGCGCGCAGGCCGAGGCGCTGTTCGACACAAACCAGAAGCTGCTCGAAAAGAATATTCAGCAGATCGAGCTAGGCAGCGAGCTTTCGACCGCCGCCGCCGAGCTGCTGGCCGCTTCGCACCAGCAGGCCAGCGGCGCCACCGAGCAGGCCAGCGCGGTCTCGCAAGTCAGCACCACCATCGAAGAGCTGGGCTCGACCGCGCGCCAGATCGCCATCGCCGCCGAGCAAGTGGCCGAGGCCTCGCGCCAAACGCTCGAAAACTTGAGCGAGGGCCAGGACGCGGTCGACAACAGCATTCAGGCCATGGAGCGCATCCGCGGCCGCATGCAGGATGTCTCGTCGCGCGTGCTCAACCTGGGCGAGCGCTCGCAGCAGATCGGCGAGATCATCGACCTGATCAACGACCTGTCGGACGAAACCCACCTGCTCGCGCTCAACGCGGCGATCGAGGCGGCCGGCGCCGGCGAGCACGGGCGCCGCTTTGCGGTGGTGGCCGCCGAGGTGAAGAGCCTGGCCAACCGCGCGCTCGCGGCCGCCAAAGAGGTCAAGGGCGTGATCGCCGAGATCCAGCAGGCTACCAATTCGGCTGTGCTGGCGGCTGAAGAAGGCGGCAAAGAGGTTGAGCATGGCGTTGAGCTAGCCCACAGCGCCGGCGAGGTGATGAATGCGATCGTGCTGGTGGCCGAGCGCACCGCCCAGAGCAGCGCCGAGATCAGCCTGGCCACCGCCCAGCAGCAGAGCGCCAGCGAGCAGGTGGTCGAGACCATGCGCGAGATCGCCGATGTGGCCCGCCAGACCGCCGCCGGCTCGCGCCAGATGGCCGACTCGGCCCAGATGCTTACCGCAATCGCCGAGCGCCTGCACGGCCTGGTGTACGACGAAGCTCATACGCCCGCGTTTAAAGCCGAGATGGACGCGCTCGACCGGCGCATGTCGAGCATCGCCGGGCGGAGTAATAGCCGACCCTAAGAAGTTGTTTGAAAAGGCAGTGGTTTGGAGGACGAAGTCCCTCCAAGTATCCACTTGTTCTGGCGGGTGGCGGCCACGAATGTGGCCGCCACCCGCCAGAGGAAGTGCGAGGGGCAAAGCCCTCGCGCACCCCTTTTCAAACAGGCTCTAAGATCAATTCACAGCATTGTATGGATTTAAGCGCTTTCCATAACCAGTTTCGCGATGAGACGCTCGAAAATGTGCGCGTGCTCAACGAGGGCTTGCTGGCGATCGAAACGATCGAGCTCGGCGCCGCCGAGCGCCGCCAGTGGCTCGACGCGATTTTCCGCGCCATGCACACTATTAAAGGCTCGGCGCGCCTGCTTGGCTTCGAGCCGATCGGCCGGCTCGCCCATACCTGCGAGCATATTCTTGGCGCCGTGCGCGAAGGTCGCCGCGAGCTCGACCGTGCGCTCGCCGACGATCTGCTGCGCGGCGGCGACGCAATCCTCGAGCTGACAAGCGCCAGTATCGAGGGCCGCGCGCCCACGATCGATGTCGAAAGCCTCACGCTCACGCTCGGCCGCAGTAACCGCAGCCCAGCCTCGCCCGCCGCCGATCCTCCGGCCGCAGCGCCCGAGCCTGCCACCGCCCCGCCCGCCCGCCCTCAGCGTTCGGCTGCGCGCCAGACCATTCGCGTGCGCGTCGATCGGCTCGACCGGCTGCTGAACCTGACGGGCGAGCTGGCGGTAGGCCGCCAGACCCAGGCGGCCCACCTGCATACCCTCGACGAGCTGACCGGCCTGGTGGCGCAGCAGGAGCGCGCCCTGCTGGCGCTCGAGCGCGAGCTGAAGCAGCTGCGCTTCTCGGCCATGCAGCGCGACACGATCGACCGCCACCTGAACAGCGCGCTCAACGCCGGCGACCGCGCCAGCCGGCTGATCCACACCCACGCCGAGCGCTTCGGCCAGCACCTCAACCACACCAACCTGCTGATCGAAGACCTCGAGCAGGAGGTGATGGCCGCGCGGCTTATGCCGATCGCCACCGCCTTCGCCAACCTGCCGCGCGCCGTGCGCGAGCTGGCCTACGAAACCGGCAAAGAGATCAGCCTGGTGCTCACCGGCGAGGCAACCGAGCTCGACCGCAAGATCATCGAGGCGCTGAGCGACCCGCTCGTTCACCTGATTCGCAATGCCGTCGACCATGGCATCGAGCCGCCTGAGGATCGCGAGCGGCTCGGTAAGCCACGCCAGGGAACTATTCAGGTTGAAGCTGAGGCATTCGGCGCGCTTGTGTACGTGCGCATCCGCGACGACGGCTACGGCATGGATACGGCCAGGCTGCGCGAGGCCGCGATACGCAAAAATCTGTATACCCCCGAGCAGGCTGCGGCGCTTACCGAGCAGGAAGTGCTCGATCTCGTGTTCTTGCCGGGCTTCAGCACCGCCCAGATCATCACCGATATCTCCGGCCGTGGCGTGGGCATGGACGTAGTGCGCACCAATATTGTCGAGCTGGGCGGGCAGGTGCAGGTTGAATCGCGGCTGCAGGCCGGCACGACGATCACGCTGATCCTGCCGATCACGTTGATGACCACGCGCGTGCTGCTGGTCGAGGCTGCCGGCCAGCTCTTCGCGCTGCCGGCGTCGGGCTGCCAGGGCAGCACCTGGGTGTATGCCGAGCGCCTGAAGACGATCGAGGGCCGCGCCATGCTCCAGCACGAAGGCCGTATGGCGCCGCTGCTGCGCCTGGCCGACTTGCTGGGGATCGGCGGGGAACGGCCTTTCCCGGCGCACCAGCGCCGGCCGGCAGTGCTGATCGGCGGCCAGCGCGCCCTCGCCGTGCTGGTCGATCGGCTGATCGACGAGCGCGAGGTGGTTGTTAAACCGCTCGGGCCACTGTTCGAGAAGCAGCGCCAGTTCAACGGCGCTGTTCAGCTTGGCAATGGCCGGCTGATCTTGCTGATCAACCCGGTGGCGCTGACCCAGCTCGCCCGCAGCATGGCGGTGAGCGCGCCACCGATCGCGCGCCCCGCGCCGGCTCGACACTCGCGCCTGCTGGTAGCCGACGACTCGTTCACCACCCGCGAGCTGATCCGCTCGATCCTGCAATCGGCCGGGTACCACGTCACCACCGCAGTCGATGGCTTCGACGCCCTTGACAAACTGCGGAGCGATACCTACGATCTGGTAGTCAGCGATATTGAAATGCCGCGCGTCGACGGCTTTCAGCTCACCAGCAAAATTCGCACCGACCTTGGCCTGGCCGATCTGCCGGTGATCATCATCACTAGCCTGGCCTCCGAAACCCACCGGCGCCGTGGCCTGGAGGCCGGCGCGCAGGCGTATATCGTCAAAAGCCAGTTCAATCAGCACAGCCTGCTCGAAACTATTCAGCAGCTGCTCGCATAGCCACCCACAATGGTAGATCATGATCCACGCGTGTCTACCCAGCCTTTAAATGGAGCACGACATGGCGGAAAAAATTCTCGTCGTCGACGATAGCAAGCTGGTGACCGATATCGTCAAGATGCGTCTGAGCATGTATGGCTACGAGGTGCGGCTCGCACATAGCGGCGAAGAGGCCCTAGCCCAGATCGCCGACGAAGTACCCGATCTGATGGTGCTGGATGTGCAGATGCCCGGGATCGACGGCTACGAGGTATGCCGGCGCCTGCGTAATAACCCGGCGCTCGACGAGCTGCGTATTATTATGCTAACATCCAGCGACGACAAGCACGCCGCGTTCGAGGCCGGCGTCGACGATTATCTCAACAAAGATATCGATCTGCTTAACCTGCCCAACCGCGTCAAAAATATTCTCGAGATGCACTAAGCCGCCGCGCTTGCCGGCGGGTAGCACCGTTCTACCGCATCGCTACCATCAGCTGTCGGAGCAATGTCTCGCCCGGCATCGCGTCGCCGTCGCTTGGAAATGCTATGAGCCAGCCTATTCGCGTTGTGGTTGTCGATGACTCTGCGCTCGCGCGGAGCATTATCACCGACCTGCTCGAGCGGGACTCGGCGATTCAGGTTGTCGGCAGCGCCGGCGACGGCCGCGCTGCGATTGCGCTCGTGCAAGAGCTGCGGCCCGATATTGTGACCATGGACGTACGCATGCCGGTCATGGATGGCCTGGCCACCACCGAGTATCTGATGGCCTACTGCCCCACGCCCATTCTGGTGCTTACGGCTTCGCTCGCCAGCCACGACGTCGATATTACGTTCAAGATGCTGGGCGCAGGCGCGCTGGAGGTGCTCGAAAAACCTGGCGGCAGCCCGGCCGATCTGGCGCGCGCCGGCCGCGCCCTGAGCCGGCGCATCAAGGTGCTGGCGCGCGTCAAGGTGGTGACGCACCTGCGCGGCCGGCGTAAGCCGCCCAGCGCTACCCTGCCACCTGCGGCCGCGCCGAAGCTGGCTACCCTGCCTAGCGAACCCGCGCCGCCTACCAGCCTTGAGACGCCAGCCTTTCCGCTGATTGTGATCGGCGCGAGCACCGGCGGCCCGCGCGCCGTCAGCCAGGTGCTCGCGGGCTTGCCGCGCGGCCTGGGCGCCGCCGTGCTGGTGGTACAGCACATCGCCGCTGGCTTCAGCGCCGGCCTGGCCGAGTGGCTAGCCCACACCAGCCCGCTGCCGGTGCGGCTGCCCCACGAGGGCTATGCACTGCGCCCAGGCGAAGTACTGGTGGCCCCCGACCAGGCCGACCTGCTGATCGCCGCCGATGGCACAGTTCACCTGAGCGCCAACCCACTGCTCCTCCAGCGCCCATCGATCGATATTTCGATGCAGGCTGCCGCCGCCATGTTCGGCCCGCGCGCGCTCGGCGTGCTGCTCACCGGGATGGGCCGCGATGGCGCCTACGGCCTGCTGGCGATCAAGCGCGCCGGTGGGCATACCATCGCCCAGGACGAAACCACCAGCACGATCTTTGGTATGCCGCGCGCCGCGATCCACCTTGGCGCGGCGTGTGAAGTGCTGCCGGCTACCGAGATCGGCGCGCGCCTCGCCGCGCTCGTGCACGCCATGCAGCCGGCCGAGCGAGGTGCGCGATGAGCCAGCAGCCTAAGCACGCGCCAGCCCGCCAGCACATCGGCCACGGCGCCACACCTACGCCCTGGCTCTCGCCCGAGCAGTTCGCGCATTTTCGCGCGCTGCTGGCCGATTACAGTGGCATATCTATCGACAGCGCGCACCAGCGCGCGCTCGAGCAGGGGCTGGCACAGCGCCTGCAGGCCACTGGCGAAACCCTCGCCACCTACCGTCGCTGGCTTGGCACGCTGGCCGGGCGCGCCGAGCTGCGGCAGCTTTCGGAGCTACTGCTGAACCACGAGACGATGTTCTTCCGCAATGGGCCGCACTTCCGCGCGCTGCGCGACGTGCTGCTGCCCGAGCTGCACCAGCGCAAGCCGCCCGGCGAGCCTCTGCGTATCTGGAGCGCTGGCTGTGCGACCGGTGAAGAAGCCTACTCGCTAGCGATTAGCGCACTTGAAACCCTTGGCCAACCGCCTGCCCGCCCGGTCGAGATCTGGGCTACCGACCTGAGCGAGCCAGCACTGCAGAGCGCGCGCGCCGGGATGTATCGCGGGCGTTCGCTGCAGAATGTACCGCCTGAGCTACTGCAGCGCTACTTCACCCCGCACGATGGCGGTTTCGGCCCCACTCCGGCCGTGCGCGCACTGGTGCGCTTCGCGCAGCTCAATCTGCTCGAGCCATTCCCGGCCGAGGCTCAGAATGTCGACATCATCTTCTGCCAGAATGTCACTATCTACTTCCAGCTGCACACATGCCAGGCGTTGATTGCGCGCTTTTACAGCTGCCTGCCCGACGGCGGCATGCTATTCCTGGGCTTCTCTGAAACGCTCTGGAATGTGTCCGAGCAGTTTGCTACCCGCGAGGTGGCCGGCGCGTATGTATACTGCAAGGGTGCCGCCACGCCGCCCGAGCCGCCGGCTGCGCGCAAGGCCCAGCCAAGGCCGCCGGCCGAAGCACCGAGCGCGCGCCCGCGCCGCGTACCAGCTGTGCCCGTGCCGTCATTCAATCGCCATGCCGGCGCTGCCAAAACCGACCGCGCGCTGCTCGACAGCGGCTACGCGCTGCTGTCGCAGGGCCGCTCCGAAGAGGCGCTCGACCACCTGCGCCAGGTGGCGCCGCAATCGCCGCTGGTGGGCGAGGCGCTGCTGCTGATCGCACGCGGCCACGCCGACCGCGGCGACCTCGACCTGGCGATCGCCGAGGTTCAACGCTCGATCGAGATCGATGCCCTGAATCACGCGGCCTATCTATTGCTTGGTACGATCTATAGCCGCCAGGAACAGTGGCCGGCGGCGATCGAGCAGCTCGAGCGCGCACGCTACCTCGAAGCCGAGTCGGCGCTGGTGTCGTTTCGCCTGGCCGAAGCCTATCGCCAGGCCGGGCGCTTCGAGAAAGCACTGCTCGAATATCGCAATACCCTGCAGAAGCTCGACCGCTACCCGCCCGGCGAGCTACTCGACGGCGTGGCGGTTGGCTGGCTGCGCGAAACCTGCCAGCGGCATCTCGCGCAGATACAAGCCACGAATACACATCCATACGGGGCGTAACGCCCCTTTACTATCTCTAGTAGTAAGTATGCCAAAGCTACGGCGTCAGTCGAATCGGCGCAGCCACGCCAGCCTGTTGGGCCACACCAGCTCGCCCTGGCTGGCGCGCGCCCGCCCGCGCCTAGCGCCCGAGGCCACCGACGCCGCACAGCGCCGCCAGGCCGAGATCGAGCAGGATCTGCGGCTGGCGCGCGATATTCAGCAAGGGCTGCTGCTCGAGGCCGTGCCGCATTTACCTGGCTGGGAGATCAGCGCCATATCGATCCCGGCGCGCGACCTCGGCGGCGACCTATATGATTTCCTGCCGCTGGCCGATGGATGGCACGGTATCATGATCGGCGATGTGTCGGGCAAAGGGCTTCCGGCAGCGCTGCGTATGGCCGTGGCGCGCACGGTGTTCCGCCAGGCCGCCCGCCGCGACGAGGCGCCTGGCCCGACGCTCGCCGCCACCAACGCCGGCATCATCACCGAGATTCCGCAGGGCATGGTCACGATGCTATATGCCAAGCTCAACACGCGCCATGGCGAGCTGCGCATCGCCAATGCCGGGCATAACTACCCGGTGCTGCTCAACGGCCAGGTATCCGAGCTTGAGCTTTCGGGCCTGCCGCTCGGCGTCGACGACGAAAGCGCGTATCGCGAAGCCAGCGCCTGTATCGAGCCGGGCGACATTGTGGTGCTCTACACCGATGGCGTCGTAGAAGCCGGCTCGCCCGATGGCCAGCTCTACAGCTATGCGCGGCTCGAGCAGATGCTGCAGGCGAATGCGCACCTCAAGCCGCGCGCGCTGATGGCCGTGCTGCTGCACGATCTGCGCGCCTGGAACGGCAGCGCGCAGGCCGACGACATCACCATGGTGATCATCCGCCGGCGGCTGGCACGTGCTGGCGACGAGCTGCGTAGCAGCGCCGAAGACGTGCTCGGGCCGGCGCGCGCCGCCGAGCTGTGGGCCGCCGCCGAACTGCCCGCGCCCGACGCGCCGGCCGAGCTGTGGGCCGCACGCCTACCCAGCATTGTTGGCCTGGCGCAGGGCCGCTTTGGGCGCGGCCTGGCGCGCGAGCTGAACGCCCAGCTACGGCTGGCGCTGGAAGAGTACCGTTAAGTATCAGAACCGAGAAGCACAGCGCTGGCCCTGATTCTCGGCTCTGCAAAGGGCTGGAGCGACCGCGATGACCGTGAACGAACCGCTCAATTTCATGCCGCTCGATCTGGATACCTTCGCCGGGAGCGAGCGCTTTATGGCCGGCACACGGCTCGGCGCCGCGTTCAGCCAGGGCATCCGCGCCTACCTGCGCGCCGCCTACAGCGATGCGATCGAGCACTTCAAGGCGGCCCTGATCGCCGCCTATGTCGAGGGTGAAGAGCAGGCCCAGATCTTCGACCGCGAGCGCGCGATTATCTACCTGTATATCGGCAATGCGCTGGCCTTTCAGGACGACTGGGACGGCGCGCTGCGCGAGTACCTTGAGGCAGTGCAGACCGACCCGCAGCTGGCTGAGGCGCACTACAACCTCGGCGTGGCCTTTGCCGCGCGCGGCCAGCTCGATCGGGCGATCGCCGCATTCAAAGAGTCGCTCGAGCACAACCCGATGCTTTACGAGGCGCACTTCTCGCTGGGGCGCTGCTACCAGCGCTTGGACGACGCCGGGCGCGCTTATATTCACTACGACCAGGCCTGCGGCGCGCGGCCACAGGCGGCCGAGCCACGCTACTACATGGGCCTGATGCACCAAGCCCACGGCGCCTATGAGCTGGCGCAGCGCTGCTTCACCGAGGCGCTGCGCGTCGAGCCGACATTTGTGTCGCCCCAGGTGCAAGACGAAGTGCTGGTGACACGCTCGGAGGAGCAAGTGGCGCAGTGGTACTACCGCCTCAGCCAGGATCTGAAGCAGCAGGGCTACGAAGAGGAGGCCGAGCGGATCTACCGCGCACTGCTACAGTGGCGGCCGCACGAGTATCACGCGCGCTATCTGCTGGGAAATCTGCTGGCGCGCGCGCGCCGCCTCGATCGGGCGCTGGAAGAGTATACGTGTATTCCGCCGCAGGATCGGCATTATGTTGACGCGCGCATCCGCACCAGCGCCATTCTCAAGCTACAGCGCCGCCTACGAGAGGCCTACGAAGTGCTATTCAACTGCGCCAAGCTGCACCCCGGCAACGGCAAGCTCTTCCTGAACATGGGCAAGCTGCTCTACGATATTGGCAAACACACGCCAGCCACGCGCGCCTTTGAGCGCGCGGTGCAGCTGCTGCCGCGCGATCCGCAGGCGCACTACCTGCTCGGCTTTATGTACAACGCAATTGGCCGCGAAGGCTGGGCGCTGGCCGCCTGGCGCAAAGCAGTGGAATTAGCGCCCGACGCGCACTCGTTGCGCTACGATCTCGGTTACATGTATATGCGCCGCGAGCGCCACGACCTAGCGGCGCGCGAGTTTGAGCACGTGTTACAATATTGGCCCGAAGACATCGAGACCAATTTTATGCTCGGCGTGTGCTACAAAGAGCTGACTGATCCAGCACGAGCGATCCCGCTGTTCGAAAAAGTGCTGCGCCGCAACCCTGGCCACACCCAGTCGTTGTACTACCTGGGCGCCGCCTACCTGCAGATCGGCAATGTTTCGCTCGGCAAAGCCTACCTGCGCCGCTACGACCACCTGCAGCGCCAGGGCGGGCCAGCGGCCGGGCCGGCCAGCTCAACGCTGGCGCAGCAGGCGCGCGCGCAGGGGCTGCGGCTGATCGGCCAGCGTTGATTTGCTCTATCGCCGCGCCTCCCGATGAACCAAGCAGACACCGGACAACCGGCAAAAGGACAGCGCATGGAACGTGTGCTCGTGAATATTCCTTCGAACCCGATCTTCGAGCGCGTGGTGCGCGCCAGCGCGAGCGAGCTTGGCCAGGCGATCGGCCTGCCGCCCGAGCGCGTCGAAGATCTCAAGCTCGCCGTGAGCGAGGCGGTGAATAACGCGATCGACCACGGCAACCGGCGCGAAGCTACCAAGCTGGTCGAGGTTGTGTTTGTGCTCGAGCCCGACAAGCTCGAGATCCATATCAGCGACCAAGGCCAAGGCGTCGAGCAGCTCAATTTCTCGCGGCGCACGATCGACGAGAGCAATCTCGAGGGCGGCATGCACCGAGGGTTCGGCATGTACTTCATTGGCGCGCTCGTCGACGACTACGAGGTGCGATCGTCGCAGCAGGGCACAGTAATGACACTACGGCTCTACCGGAAGGACGCTATATCATGAGCAACGATGTGATTCGGCGCGAAGAGTTTGGCGAGGTCGCCGTGCTGCATATATTGACAACCAGCGTCGACACTAATTCGGCTGCGGCGATCGAGGCCACCGCCAGCCAGGCGGCTATGCGCCCGATCACCGTGCTCGACTTCGCCAACGTGGCGTTTATTAACTCGGCCGGCATCTCGGCCCTGCTGAAGTTCGTGGTGTCGGCGCGTAAGGCCGGCAACAAGCTCTTCGCCATGAACGTAAGCCCGCATCACCAAAAAATTTTTAAAATGGTCGAAATGTCGCGTTTCATGCCGACGATCGAAGAGCGCGATCTGGCATCGTACCGCTGAGCATATCGCACGCCCGCACGACATGACAGCGCGATTACAGTTGTTTCAAAGTGGCGCAAATATCGTAACTTTGCTGACGCCACCACGTTCACATGTGGTAAAATAGTCGTACCTGCATATGCATACGGCATCGTCGACCCGGCGGCCCAATGGCAATAGCATGCAGCCGCCCCGGATGTAAAATGCCCCGAAAGATTTGTGATTCAAGGATACGGAGGTCATCTCATGTCATTGCCGACAAGCCCGGCCGTAACCAATGGCAGCGCTCCTAGCGTCCTGATTGTCGAGGACGATGCCGCAACTCGCCGACTGTATAAGTTTATGCTGACGAACGGCGGATACCCGGTGATCGAGGCGGAGGACGGTGTCGCCGCGCTTGAGCAGCTCGCCAAGCATCCATGCGAACTGGTTATTACCGATATGAATATGCCGCGCATGGACGGCATGGAGCTGATCCAGGCCATTCGCCGCGACTATAGCGATGTATATGTGATTCTGATCACCGCGTTTGGCACGCCGGATACCGAGAAGCAGGCTCGGCGGATCGGCGCCAACGATTACCTGGCCAAGCCGTTCGATTTCGAAGAGCTTGAGCGCCGCGTGCGGCTGTTCTTCGAGAGCCGGCCACGGCCGGCGTAGTGGCAAGCGCAAGCGGCAGCTGCCTGGCGCTCGCACGGGCGCACCGCGCTGGAATTTGACCATGGTTCATCATCGCCAGCATTATCTATAAACCATGGAGTCAGAACTCCGCGACGTCTACGAACAACTTGTCGCCACGCTGCGCGAGCTGCTGCCTTGCAGCGGTATTGCCGTCCTGCTCCCCAGTGGCGCCGCTATTATAACCGCGGCGCAGTTTGGTATCCCCGCGCTCCCCAGCCAGATCCCAGCTAACCCAAGCACGCTCGGCGCGCTGCAGCGGATCATGGCTGCGCGCCAGCCAGTGCTGGCACGCGCAGCGGGCGCGCGGCTGCCCACGCCCGGCGCCGGCCCCGACTGGCTGGCTGCGCCAATTCTGGCCGGCGACGAGTGCTACGGCTGCGTGAGCCTGAGCGGCGAGTTCGCGCCTGGCCACGAGCGGCTGGCTTTATCGGCCGCGCGGCAGGCTGGGCTGGCGCTGCGCATCGCACAGCGAGCGGGGGCGCCGCTCAACCACGATCCTCAGCTGCGCAGCCTGGAGGCGCGGGTACGCCAGGCGGCCGACCAGGCCACTGCGCTGGCGCTGGTCGTCGACGCGGCGCTCGCGCTGACGCAGGCCAGCCACTGCGGCATCTTCACCAACAAGCAGGGCCGCGCGGCCTTGCTGGCGCGCCGCGGCTACACCCCGGAAGAGGCCGCCTTGGTGCAGCAAATCCCACCCAGCCTCGAGCACGGCCTGACCGGCCGGGCCTTCCGCGACGGTACGCTGGCCTACTCGGCCGATATCGAAAACGACGCGCTGGCACTGCCGGCGCTGGCCGGCTCGCGCGCGCAGCTGGTGATCCCGATCGGCGAGGGCCAACCGTGCCTTGGGATCATCGATCTTCAGTCATCGCGCCTTGGCGCCTTTCAGCCGCTCGACCCGGCCCTGTTCCTGGCGCTTGGGCACCTCGCCGCTGTGGCGCTGGCGGCGCCCGCGGCACGTACGCTGGGCGCGCCGGCCAGCGAGACACACGTCAGCGCCGAGCACGACCTGCTGCTTTCCTCGCGGCTGGCGGTCGTCACCGACCTGGCGGCCGGCGTCGCGCACGAGATCAACAACCCGCTCACAACCATTCTCGGGTATACCCACCTGCTGCTGCGCGACCAGCAGCTGCCGCAAGCCACGCGCGACGACATCGCCCAGATCATGGTCGAGGGCCAGCGCATTGCCGCGCTTGTCGAGCGCTTCCTGCGCTTCGCCCAGCCATCGGCAACCGGCAAGTGCCCGGTGGTGATCGACGAGCCGCTGCACGAAGCACTGGGGCTGCTGCGCAGCCGCATCCAAGAGAGCGGGATTCACCTCGACGTCGCGCTGCCCGAAAGCTCGCCGATGGTGTTGGGGCAGGCCGGGCAGATCGAGCAAGCATTTCTCGAGCTGCTGCAAAACGCGATCGAAGCCATGAACACCAGCGACGAGCGCCGCCTCAGCGTGCAGGTGAGCGAGCAGCACAACTGGGTGCGCGTGGCCATCGCCGATACCGGCCGCGGCATCCGGCCCGACCTGCTGACCCGCGTATTCGAGCCGGGCTTCACCACCAAAGTCGATAAAGGCATTGCGCGCGGCCTGGGCCTGGGGCTCTACGCCGTCCACACGATCGCGCAAGAGCACTGGGGCCGCGTCGAAGTGCAGAGCCACGTGTGGCGTGGCAGCACCTTTACATTGTGCCTGCCGGCGATCTAAACGTTTATACACCTACGACCCACTCGCGTATCCGGTTGGTTCGCCCTGGCGATATACATGGCAAACTAGCCCGTGCCCGCAGCACAAAAGGTACACCGACATGAGCACCCTCGCCACACCCGAACCCGCTGAGCAAGGCCCTTCGCGGCTGCTGATCGTCGAAGACGACACCAATGTACGCGATTTCTGCGTGCGCCTGCTGCGCATGAACGGCTACCAGGTAGTGGCCGCCGAGAATGGGCGCGTTGCGCTGCAATACCTGAGCCAGGCCAGCTACGACCTGGTATTCACCGACCTGCAGATGCCCGAGATGGGCGGGATCGAGCTGCTGAACGAGCTGCGCGAGCACTACCCCGACACCGACGCGATCGTATTCACGGCTCACGCCACTGTCGAGACCGCGCGCCAGGCGCTCAAGCTGGGGGCCTTCGACTATCTCACCAAGCCGGTAACGGTCGACGACCTCGAGCGCACTGTGCGGCGCGCGATGGAGTGGCGGCGCGTGCGGCAAGAGAAGCAGCGCCTCTCGCAGATCGTGGCGCTGCACGAGATGAGCCAGACCTTCACCTCGACGCTCGATACCGCCACAGCGGTGCGCGAGATCGTGCGGCTGCTGTGGCGGCGCTTCGCCCCGCGCGCGCTCTCGCTCTCGCTGCTGCACCCCGAGGACGACGAGCTTGAGCTACTGGCCCAGCGCGGCGCCGGGATCGACCGTGCGCCGAACAGCCGGGCGGCCGTGCGCGGCTACGACGAGCAGGCGATCGTGCGCGCGCACATCGAGCTGGTTGGCGACGACCACGACGCGCCCAGCCCACGGCACCTGGCCCGCATCACCCTGCGCACCAGCGATCGGCCAGTGGGCCTGCTGCAGCTGGCGCGCAGCGCCGACCAGCCCGGCTTCGACAACGACGACCGCACGCTGCTGAACGTATGCGCCTCGCATATCGCCGCGTCGCTCGACAACGGCAGGCTCTACCAGCAGCTGAAAGATCAGAACCTTCAGACGATCGCGGCGCTGGCGGCGGCGATCGATGCGCGCGACCCGTACACAGCCGGGCATTCCGAGCAGGTGCGGCGCTACGCCGTGCGGCTGGGCGAAGTGCTGAGCCTTCCGGCCCAGCGGGTGGAGTATATTCACTACGGCGCGCTGCTGCACGATATCGGCAAGATCGGCATTCGCGACTACATTTTGCTCAAGCCAGGCCCGCTGAGCGAAGAAGAGTACGCGATCATGCAGTCGCACCCGACGATTGGCGCCGACATCCTGCGCAAGATCAAGGCGCTGCGCGACGTCATCCCGATCATCGAGTGCCACCACGAGCGCCTGGATGGCCGTGGCTACCCGCGCCACCTCCAAGGCCCGCAGGTGCGCGAGGAGGCGCGGATCGTGGCGATTGCCGACGCCTACGATGCCATGACCTCACACCGCGCCTATCGCCGGGCCATGGAGGCCGAGCAGGCATTTCATATTCTGATGAATGGCCGTGGCACACACTGGGATGGCCAGTTTGTTGAGGTGTTCGTCGAGATGATGCGCCGCGAGGGCACAGCGCTGCTGTTGCCGCGCCCGCGCCCGCCGCAGCTGGCCGTGAACGGATTGCTCGAGCGGCCAGTCGCGATCGAGCTTGAGGCACGCGACTAGGCCGTATTGGTATTACTTCCCGCTGACCACGCCATCGCTGCCGTCGTTGTTGATCGTGATCAGCACATTCTGGCTGCGCTCCTCGTCGTCGGCCGGCTCCTCGACCGACAGCGCGGCGACGTGATCGCCCTTGACCACATTCAGGATCGTGACGCCCTGCGTCGAGCGGCCCAGCAGTGAGATCTCGCCGGCGAGGCAGCGCATCACCGTGCCGCCGGTGGTGATAAATGTCAGCAGCGAGGTATCGTACACCACGCGCGCGGCGGCCACTTGGTCGGCTGGGCGCAGCTTGATCGTGATCACGCCACCGGTACCACGGCCCTTGGAGGGGTATTCGTCGAGCGCGGTGCGCTTACCGAAGCCATTAGCCGTCATCACCAGCAGCGAGCCGCCATTCTGCACCAGATCCATGCCAATCACGCGGTCGTTGTCGGAGAGGTTCACGCCGATCACGCCACTCGCGGGGCGGCCCATGGGGCGAACTTCCTCCTGGCGGAAGCGGATCGTCTGGCCGCGCATGGTCGTGAGCAGCACATCTTCGTTGCCCTGTGTCATCGAGACCCAGCCCAGCAGATCGCCTTCCTCGAGGCCAATCGCGATCAGGCCATTCGAGCGCACCTGGCTGTACTCTTTCAGAATGGTGCGCTTGATCTTGCCGCGCTGCGTGGCCATAATCAGGTACTCGCCCTCGTCAAAATCGGGCACGGCCAGGATCGACGTCACCTGCTCGCCCGGCTCCAGCGCGATCAGGTTCACGAGCGGCAGACCTTTGGCCGTACGCCCGGCGTCGGGCACCTCGTGGGCCTTCAGCTGGTAGACCTTGCCGCGATCGGTGAAGAACAGCAGGTCGTCCATCGTCATGCAGGTGAGGATGTGGCGCACGACGTCCTGCTCGCGCGTGACCATGCCCCTGATGCCGCGCCCGCCGCGCCGCTGGGTACGGTAGGTATCGGCGTTGATGCGCTTGACATAGCCACGCTCGGTGAGCGTCACCAGCACCTTGATATCGGGGATCAGGTCTTCGTCGCTCACCTCGCCGTCGGCGTCGGGGATGATCCGGGTGCGCCGCTCGTCGCCGTACTTCTCTTTGAGGTATTGCAGGTCGGTCTTGATCAGGTGCAGCAGCTTGCGCGGGTTGGCCAGAATATCTTCAAGCTCGGCGATCAGCTTGATGACCTCTTTATACTCTTCTTCGATCTTTTTGCGCTCAAGCGCGGCCAGGCGGCGCAGCTGCATCTCGAGAATGGCCTGGGCCTGGATCTCGGTGAGCTTGAAGTTGCGCATCAGGTTGTTGCGCGCGCTATCGGCGTTACGCGACTCGCGAATGATGCGGATCACCTCGTCGAGGTTATCGATCGCAATCTTCAGGCCTTCGAGCACATGCGCGCGCGCGCGGGCCTTGGCCAGATCGAACGCGGTGCGCCGGCGGATCACCTCGCGGCGATGATCGATGTGCTCTTGCAGCATGCGCTTGAGCGTCAGCACGCGCGGCTGCAAACCGCCCTCGACCAGCGCCAGCATGTTCACGCCAAAAGTCGTCTGCATCTGGGTGTGCTTGTACAGCGCGTTGAGCACCTTTTTCGGCTGGGCGTCCTGCTTCAGGATGATCACCAGGCGCATGCCGCTGCGGTCGGATTCGTCGCGCACGTCGCGCACGCCCTCGATCTTGCGCTCTTTAGCCATCTCGGCGATGCGCTCTTGCAGCCGGGCCTTGTTCACCTGGTAGGGCAGCTCGGTGACGACGATATTGTACGCGCCACGCGCGGCCTCTTCGATATGCGCCTTGGCGCGCAGCGTGATGTGGCCGCGGCCAGTGCTGTAGGCGTTCACAATGCCTTCGGTGCCGAGGATCATGCCGGCGGTGGGGAAGTCGGGGCCGGGGATGATTTTGATCAGGTCTTCGACCGTGGCATCGGGGTTGTCGATCAGGTGCATGATCGCATCGCACAGCTCGGTGAGGTTATGCGGCGGGATGTTCGTGGCCATACCTACGGCGATGCCGGCCGCGCCGTTGAGCATCAGGTTTGGCAGGCGCGCGGGCAGCACGGTTGGCTCTTTGAATGTGCCGTCGAAGTTGTCGCGAAAATCGACCGTGTCCTTGTCGATGTCGAACAGCAGCTCTTCGGCGATCGCCGAGAGGCGCGCCTCGGTGTAGCGCATGGCGGCGGGCGGGTCGCCGTCGACGCTGCCGAAGTTACCCTGCCCGTCGATCAGTGGGTAGCGCATATTCCAGGGCTGGGCCAGGCGCGCCAGCGCATCGTACACCGCCGTATCGCCGTGCGGGTGCATCTTGCCGAGCACATCGCCGACGATACGCGCGCTTTTCTTGTACGGCTGGTTGTGGCGCACGCCCATGTCCCACATTCCGTACATAATGCGCACCTGAACAGGCTTGAGGCCATCGCGCGCGTCGGGCAGCGCCCGCGACACGATCACGCTCATGGCATATTCCAGGTACGCTGTGCGCATCTCGTCGTTGATGCTCACCGGCCGAACGATCCCGATTTCCATGACGCCTCCAGAACGCGATCAGCGGCGGCAAAAAGCCGCCGGCTGATAATTTCTCGTACTTAATGCACGGCTCGATTCTCTGCATATTATACCGCTAAATCGCGGTTTTGTCCATGAAAATCAGCACATATTTTCTACCGAAAAAGACGTGCTCGGCAGTAGCTCAGCGGTCGCATGCCTGGCAGGCCGCGCCCTCCAAACTGCATTGCTTAGGTGGCTTGAAACGAAGTAAGCTCGCCGTGGACGGCGCGCTATTCAGGCGGAGGAGGCACGGTGCCGGCAGCCTCGTGGCCAAGGCCGCGCACCGCCACCGGGCCGAAGCCCAGGTAGTCGCAGGAGGTAAGCTGGTAGTACACGCCGTCGACCACGCCCTGGGTGGCGACGGCCCAATCGTGGGGGCGATGCAGGTGGCCATACACGCAAGCGACGGCGCCGGAAGCCGCGATGCGCCGGGCAAACTCGGTAGGCCGATGATCGAGGAATGGCGGGTAATGCACCATGACGACAATCGGCTTGGCGCCGGCGGCCAGCTTGCGCGCGGCCTGGAGCGCCAGATCGAGCCGGATCAGCTCGCGGTTATACACCACCTGATCTTCGTCGGGCTTGAAGCCGGGGGTATCGGGGGTGATCCAGCCACGCGTGCCACACACCACCACATCGCCAAGATCAAGCGCGTCGCCCTGGACCACTGCCAGCGAAGGCGGGAGCTGGCGGCGCACCCGCCCGGTGCTCTCCCACCAGTAGTCGTGGTTGCCGCGCGAAAGCACCTTGCGCCCCGGCAGCGCGTCGATCCAGGCTAGGTCGGGCAGGGCTTCGGGCAGCTTAAGCGCCCACGAAATATCGCCGGCGATCAGCACGGTGTCGGCGTCGCGCACGCGCGCGCGCCACGCCGCCGCCACGCGCTGCGGGTGCTGTTTCCAGCGGTCGCCAAAGATATCCATTGGCTTTGGCTTCACCGACGAAAGATGCAGATCCGAAATAGTCCATATCACGGCGCTATGATACCAGAGGCTTGGCGGCTTGCCAAACGCGGTGCGTGACAAACATCATAGTGCTGGCGCCGGCGCGCTTTTATAATAGACTTCATTGGACATACAATGGGGGAACCGATGAACAAGCTCGAACTGCTCAAGCGCGTCACCGCGTTTCGGCGGCTTAGCAGCGAACAGCTGGCGCTCCTGGCGCGCAGCGTCGGGTCGCGGGCATTTCAGCGCGGCGAGATCATCTTCCACCAGGGCAGTATCGGCAGCACACTGTATATCATCGTAGCCGGGCAGGTGCGGATCTACACCACCAGCGAGGCCGGGCAGGAGCTGACGGTGACGCTGTTTCGCGACGGCGACTTCTTTGGCGAGATGGCGCTGCTCGACGGCCAGCCGCGCGCCGCTAGCGCCGAGGCTATGTGCCACACCACCACGCTGACGCTGCACCGCGCGGCGTTTCTCGACACCATCAACGCCTGCCCGCCGATCGCCGCCTCGGTGCTCGAGGTCATGGCCGCGCGCATTCGCCAGGCAAATATGGCCGCCGAGCAGCTGGCGAACATGTCGGCCTCGCAGCGCGTGGTGCGGCAGCTGCTCAGCCTGGCCGCGCGCTACGGCACCGCCGACGGCGGCGAGATCCGGATCGACATCCACCTGACCCAAGACGACCTGGCCAGCCTATCGGGCACCACGCGCGAGACCGTGAACCGCGTGCTCGCAAACCTGCGCGGCCAGGGCCTCATCCGCGTCGAGCGCGCGCGCGTCAGCGTGATCGATCTCGACCAGCTCGAACACTCCGGCGATTCGCCCGGCTAACGGACCTTTGAAGGCAAGGAGCTCGCCCATGCTGTACCTGTTCGTGTTCGCGCACCTCGTCGCCGATTTCGTGCTGCAGCCCTACTGGCTGGTGTTGCGCAAGCGCCGGGTGGACGGCCTGCTGATCCACTGCGCGATCGTGCTCGGCTGCATGCTGACGCTGCCACTGCTCGACCGCGCGGCGCTGGCGCTCGTCCCCGCGATGCTGGCGATCACCGCCGTGCACTTCGCGGCCGACTGGTGGAAGGTACGGTTTGGCGATCGTATTCCTGGGCCGCCGATCGGGCCATTTCTGCTCGACCAGCTGATCCACCTGGCAACGCTGATCGGGGTGCTGAGCCTGGCGCTGGCGCAGGCGCAGGTATGGCAGATCAGCGCCTCACCATTCGCACGGCTGGCGCTCTACGGCTCGGCCTACATTATCGCGGCATTCGCCACGCCGATCGGCGTGATGATCTGGCTGGATCCGGGCTTCTCGAACGCGGCGCTGGCCGGCGGCACGCGGCTGCGCAGCGTGCTGGCCGGGGCCTCGGCGGTGTCGCTCGCGATCTTCGGCGGCTTGCTGGCGCTGCCCGCCACGCTGATCGGGATGACCATGCTGGCACGCCACCCGCGCTCGAACCACCCGCTCGATCTGCCGGCGGGTATGCTCGCAGTGCTGTGCGTGGGCGCAACAGTGGGCACAGTGCTGGCGCTGCTGCAGTAAGGGGGTGGCTTCGCCACCCCCGACCCACACGGCAGCCTATGTTTTCATCCCAGCTTGGCGCTACTCGAGGTAGCCGCGCAGGTGGCGGCCATATGCCGGATGGCGCAGCTTACGCAGCACACGGGCCTCGATCTGGCGGATCCGCTCGCGCGTGATGCCAAACTCGCGGCCAACCTCTTCGAGCGTGCGATACTGTCCGTCGGCCAGGCCATAGCGCAGCTGAATAATCCGCCGCTCGCGCTCGGGCAGCTTCTGCAAGGCGATATCGATCTGCTCGCGCAGCAGGTGCTTGGCAGCCTGATCGAGCGGCAGCGCGCCAGCCCGGTCTTCGATAAAATCGCCCAGCACTGCGTCGCCCTCGGCGCCAACCGGCGACTCGAGCGAGAGCGTCTGACGCGAGGCCTCAAGCGCGCGGCGCACCTTTTCGCCCGACAAGCCCAGCTCAAGCGCCACTTCGTCGGGGGTAGGCTCGTGCTCCATCGACTGCTGCAGGCGGTTAGCCGTGCGCAGCACGCGGTTGATCGTTTCGCCGACATGCACCGGCAGGCGAATGGTGCGGCTCTGGTCGGCGATCGCGCGGGTGATCGCCTGGCGCACCCACCAGGTGGCGTAGGTAGAAAACTTAAAGCCGCGATGATAATCGAATTTTTCGGCGGCGCGCATCAGGCCGATATTGCCTTCCTGGATAAGATCGAGGAACGACAGGCCGCGGCCAAGGTACTTTTTCGCGATCGAGACGACCAGGCGTAGATTCGCCTGGATCAGATGCTCACGGGCTGCCTGGCCCTCGGCCGAGCAGCGGAGCAGCTCGGCGCGCTCGCCGGCCTCACAATCGCCACCCGCCAGCCGCGTGTCGGCCTGCTCGCCTGCCTCGATCTGCCGCGCCAGACGCTGCTCTTCAGGCGCGCTCAGCAGCCCGACGCGCCCGATCTCGCGCAGGTAGATCCGCACCGGGTCGTCGGCGGCAATGCCCTGCTCATCGAGGCCGGCATCAAGATCATCGCCGAGCGCCTCGTCGTCGGCTGCCACAGTGGCGTATGGATCGAGCTCGGCGCTAGACGCACCAGTGGTGGGGCTAGCAGCGGAAGCGTAAGCGGGCGGTGCCAGGTAATCGTAGGCAGGGGCGGAGGCGAGGTGCCGCTTGTCGCGGGCCGTGGACAACAGCAGATCGAGTGTATCGTTCACTGGGTCCGGCTTTCTATTAAAACGGCCTGGCCATGTTATGCAAAGTGCACTATACCACAGAATCATGGCGGCTTCAAGGGGGTATTTTTTACGATTCTAGCACATACAACATTGCTTTAACGAATGGTGAAAGAATGCAGGGAAGATATCGCATGCAATGCTGAAAATCATTTTTTACCAGTTTCGGCGATACGGCGCAGCATCGGCGCGGTATACGCGTGGCAAATTGCGATCGCCACCGCGTCTGCCGCGTCGTCGGGCTTGATAATCGTCGGCTGCTTCAGAGTCAGCCGCACCATCTCCTGCATCTGTTTTTTATCGGCGCCGCCGTAGCCAGCAACCGCCTGCTTCACGGCTGTGGGCTTGTACTCGTGGGTTGGCACGCCGGCCTGCGCAAGCGCCAGCAGCGCCACGCCGCGGGCCTGGCCGACATGGATGGCGGTGTTGACATTCTTGCCGAAGAACAGCTCCTCGATCGCCGCAGCGCCGGGGCGGTACTGTTCGAGCAGCGCCTGTAGGCCGTTATACAGCGACAGCAGGCGCTCTTGCTGCGGCAAGCCGGCCGGGGTAGTAAAAGCGCCGCAGGCCACCAGCACGAGCGCGCCGGTCTGCTCGTCGACGATGCCCCAGCCCATGATCGCGGTGCCTGGGTCGATCCCTAGTGTTCGCATAGTTTCCACCGGCGAAAGACGAAAGACGAAAGACGAACATACATTGTCGTACATCATCCTTCGTCTTTCGTCCTTGGTTCTTGGTCGTTACGTTAACTGTTCGCAAACTGCTCGGCCAGCTCGTCGGTGACTTCGAGGTTGCTATACACCTTCTGCACATCGTCGAGGTCTTCGAGCTTTTCGATCAGGCGCATTACGCGCAGGCCATCTTCGACCTCGGGGTTGACGGTGGTTGTGGCGAGCATGGTTTTCTCGGCGCCGGTGAGCGGCAGCCCGGCGGCAAGCAGCGCCTGGCGCACCGCCGCGAGCTGTTGAAACTCGGTGTACACCTCGATCGCCTCCTCGCCGACCTCGACGTCATCGGCGCCAGCGTCGATCGCGGTGAGCATGACCTCGTCGGGATCGAGCTTTTTGGCGTTCAGATCGATCGTAATCAGGCCTTTGGTTTTGAACATCCAGCCGACCGATCCTGGCTCGCCAGGGTTGCCGCCGGCCTTGCTCAGCGTGGCGCGAACCTCGGAGTTGGTGCGATTACGGTTGTCGGTGGCGGTTTCGATCATCAGCGCGACGCCGCCGGGGGCGTAGCCCTCGTAGTAGATCTCTTCAAGCTTGGCCTCGCCGCCCTTACCCATGCCGCGGTCGATCGCGCGCTGGATGTTATCGGCGGGCATGTTATTGGCCTTGGCTTTATCAACTGCAATGCGCAGGCGAAAGTTCCCGTCGGGGTCGCCGCTGCCCCCTTCGCGCGCCGCAATCGTAATATCGCGCGCCAGCTTGGTGAACAGCTGGCCGCGCTTTTGATCGAGAATGCCTTTGGAGCGGCGAATCGAGTGCCATTTCGAGTGGCCGGACATAACACGAGCCTCCTGTGTTGTTTGCTGGCCATATTATAGCACAGGCGCCAGCGCGACGAACAACGAGCCCTGGAGCGGTGTACCGCCCCAGGGCTCGCGTGCCGTTTGCAGGGGTTAAGCGATCGGGTTTGGCACATCCGTGAGCGGCGCCGTGGCGCTGCCATTGCCATTCAGGCTCACCACCGGCTCGGGCAGCTGGAGCAGCTTCACGCGGCCCAGCAGCTCGCGCAGCCGGTCGCCGTCGATCGTCTCGTACTCGATCAGCGCGCTCGACATATCGTTCAGCACAGCGCGGTTGGTGGTAAGGATCTCGCGGGCGCGGCCGTAGGCCTCATCGACGATCCGGTGCACCTCGCCGTCGATCGCGCGGGCGACATCGTCGCCGTAGTTGCGCTGCTCGCTGATCTCACGGCCGAGGAAGATCAGCTCGTCCTTCTCGCCGAAGGCGATCGGGCCAAGCTTCTTGCTCATGCCATAGCGCGTCACCATCGCGCGGGCGATCCGCGTCACGGTGGTAATATCGCTCGACGCGCCGGTGGTCACATCGCCGAAGACGATCTCCTCGGCCACGCGGCCGCCCAGCGCCACGGCCAGCTGCGCCTCGAACTGCGACACGCTCATGTAGTTGCGGTCTTCGTCGGGCAGGAACAGGGTGTAGCCACCGGCCCGGCCGCGCGGAATAATCGTGACCTTCTGCACGCCGTCGGCCTTGGGCATACCGCCGCCGACAATCGCGTGGCCGGCCTCGTGGTAGGCCGTGATCAGCTTCTCGCGCTCGGTCATCACGCGGCTGCGGCGCTCGGGGCCACCCATCGCCACGCGCTCGATCGCGTCTTGTAGCTCGGCCATGCCGATCTTCTTCTTCGAGCGGCGCGCCGCCAGGATAGCGGCCTCGTTCACCGCGTTGGCCAAGTCGGCGCCCGAGAAGCCCGGCGTCTGGCGCGCGATCACCTCGAGGTTGATATCGTCGGAGAGCGGCTTGCCCTTGGTGTGCACCTTGAGCACGGCCACGCGGCCCTTCACGTCTGGGGCATCAAGGATCACCTGGCGGTCGAAGCGGCCGGGCCGGATCAGCGCCGGGTCGAGCACGTCGGGGCGGTTAGTGGCGGCGATCACGATCACATTGGTGTTGGTATCGAAGCCGTCCATCTCGACCAGGATCTGGTTCAGCGTCTGCTCGCGCTCGTCGTGCGAGCCGCCGAGGCCAGCGCCGCGCTGGCGGCCGACCGCGTCGATCTCGTCGATGAACACGATGCAGGGCGCATTGCGCTTGGCCTGGTCGAACAGGTCGCGCACGCGGCTTGCGCCGACGCCGACGAACATCTCGACGAACTCCGAGCCGGAGATCGAGAAGAACGGCACGCCGGCCTCGCCCGCCACCGCGCGTGAAAGCAGCGTCTTGCCGGTTCCGGGAGGGCCGACCATCAGCACGCCGCGCGGGATGCGCGCGCCCAGCGCCGCGAACTTATCGGGGAACTTCAGGAACTCGACCACCTCGGTCAGATCCTGCTTGGCCTCTTCCTGGCCGGCCACATCGGCGAACGTGATCGTCGGCTTATCGCCCGAGAACATGCGCGCCCGGCTCTTGCCAAACGACAGCGCCTGGTTGTTCGAGCCCTGGGCCTGGCGCATGAAGAAGATGAAGAAGCCGATCATCAGCAGCACCGGCAGCAGGATGGTGAAGATATTGAGCAGCCCGCCCCAGGCCGGCGCCGGCTGCACCAGCACATTCACCGCCTTGGGATCGACGCCCGACTGCACCAGCAGGTTGGTGATGCTGTCGTTGGCCTCGAGCCGCGAGCGATAGCGCTGCTTGGGGTTATCCTTCAGGGTAAAGAAAATATCGTTACTTGCCGACTGCGGCTCGATCCGGTCGATCTTGCCGTCTTTGGCAAGCGAGATCACCTCGGTGATACCCTTCTCATCCGGCGCGTTTTGCTGGTTGTTGAAGTAGTTGAAGAATAGCGCCAGCGCAGCTACCAGAATGATGAGGTAGACAAAGCTATTCTTGAGCCATCGGTTATCGCCCATAATCGTGTTCCGCTCCCCTCTCAGGAGCCAGGCTCCTCACTAGAAGGCACAGTGCAGCGAAAAAGCTCGCCATTTGTCAATGCGGCCATTATAGCAAACCAGTATGGCCCCCGACAAGGTAACGAGATCACAGATTAACGACAACCTTAGCGCTGTTTTGCAATTTCTAATGTAGTACTCACATTGCCAGCGCCAGGCTACGCGGCGCGCGGTTCGCCACGCGCCGGCTACTCCGCGTAGATCTCCTGCTTCAGCACGCCGATGTACGGCAGGTTGCGGTAGTGCTCGCCGTAGTCGAGGCCATAGCCAACCACAAATTCGTTCGGAATATCGAAGCCAAGGTAGTCGACCGGCACATTGGTGACGCGGCGATCGGGCTTGTTGAGCAGCGAGCAGATCCGCAGGCTGGCGGGGTTGCGCCGCAGCAGCTGGCTGCGCAGGTATTCGAGCGTCAGGCCGCTATCGATGATGTCTTCGACGATCAGCACATGCCGGCCGGCGATGTCGGTGTCGAGGTCTTTGAGCAGGCGCACAACGCCGCTTGAAGCCGTGCTGTGGCCATAGCTCGAGGTAGCGATAAAGTCGATCGCCAGCGGCATCGGGATGGCGCGCGCCAGATCGACCATGAACATCATGCAGCCCTTCAGCACGCCCACCAGCAGCAGGTCGCCAAGCGGGGCGTAATCGTTGGCGATCTGCGCGCCGATCGCGCGCACTTTGGCCTGCAGCTCCTCCGACGAGATCAGGATTTTATCAATGTCGCGATCCATGAGTCCAGACTCCATAATGTGCACACCTCGATCAGATTGCAGGGATGACGCGGTGGCCCGCGTCCAGGCTTACGGTGTTTCGGCAGTGGGTCAGGCCGGTGCAGCGTCGCGCAATACATCGACACGCACAACCTGGCGGCTGGCCGGATCAGCCAGGTACGGCGCGGCGGCGCGCACGCCCACCAGCCACACCAGCGCGTCACCAGCTACCACGATCGGCCAGGCGGCGCGCAGCGCCTGCGGAATGCGCGCATCGACCAGCAGATCCTGCACGCGCCGGCTCATTCCAGCGGCGATCGGCAGCCGGTCGCCGGGCTGGCGGCGGCGTGCGCCGAGCGGCCCCGGCAAGCGCTCGGCGTCGAGCAGCAGCGACCACGGATCGCGCGCCTGGGGCGATCCCGCGCCGCGCGCCACCACGATCGACCAGCCAGCGCCTAGCGCGACGGCGCCGTGCTCGGGCAGGCCGAGCGACGCGCCAGGCAACTGCGGACCGTCGAGCGGGGCGGGCGCGCCGAGCGTGAACGAGCCGCCATAGCCTACCAGCAGCGCCGCGCCTGGCAGGGCGACGCGGCGGCCAACAGCGCCGCCGATCAGCGCGCGCGCCTGCTCGACATGGTCGAGCGTCAGCGTTTCGCCAGGCGCCAGCAGCGCGTGGGCGCGCCGCAGCGCTGCGCGCTGCAGCGCGGGGTGTAGCGCGCGCCAGGCCGCTCCGTCGATATCAACGCCGTCGGGGCGGATCCGCGCCAGCGCAGGCCAGGCGCGATCCAGCTCGGCGGCGAGAAACGCCTGATCATCGGCGCAGATCTGGGCAGTACGACCAAGCGCCGCGACAATGTGCGGATTATACTCGATCAGGCGCGGCAGCAGATCGTGGCGAATGCGATTGCGCGTCGCCAGCCAATCGTGGTTGCTGGGGTCGCGGCGCGGGTCGAGCCGATGCTCCGCGCAGTAGCGCTCGATCGTATCACGATCGACGTGGAGCAGCGGGCGAATCAGCGATGGCGAGGCGGGCGCGCTGTGGGGCGAGGCCGCCAGATCGCCCTGCCCGCCTGGGTTCCACGCCTCCCAGGCCACAACCGGCCGCATGCCCGCCAGGCCCTCGGGGCCGGCGCCGCGCAGCAGGTGCAGCAGCAGCGTCTCGGCCTGGTCGCCGGCGTGGTGGGCCACCGCTACGGCCTGCGCGCCTGTGTCGCGCGCCACCTCGGCCAGAAAACGGTAGCGCGCCTGGCGCGCCGCAGCGTGCAGGTTGAGCCGCTCGCGCGCGGCCAGCGCCGGCACATCCTTCGCCGCGACGGTGGCGGGCACGCCCCAGGCGCGCGCCAGATCGGCGACGAACTGGGCCTCGGCGGCCGACTCAGCGCCGCGGATCATGTGGTCGAGATGCGCGACGTGCAATCGCGGGGCGGCGGGGTACAGGGCGCGCAGCACGTGCAGCAGGCACAGCGAGTCGGGGCCGCCCGATACCGCCACCACCACAGGCGCGTCGGAAGCGAGCATCTGGTGCGCCGAGATCGCGGCGCGGACGGTAGAGCGAAGATCCGGCATTCGCTATTCTCAACGCTGGCGCTAGCGGCCAGGCTGATCGCGCAGGCGCAGCACGTACAGCGTCAGGCCATTCTGGGGCACCGGCTGGCCGTCGACATTGGTGGCGACCGCCGGCTGGCTGACCCAGCCAAGCAGGTAGATGCCCTCCGGCGCATTCGGGGCATTGGGCGAGCCAGGGCTACCCAGGCGTGAAAGATCGCGATCGAACAGCATATTCATCATCGGCTGGCGGTCGAACACACCCGAGGCGCCTAAGTCGAGCGCCGACGGAAAATTCGCCTGGGCATCTTCGGGGCGAACCTCTTTGCTCACGCCAGGCGCGAGCGTGCCGAGGCGTACAAACGTGTTGCCGCGCACCAGCACGGCATCGTCGAGCGCCACCGCGCCCGAGTTACGGATCTCGCCGCGCATGCCCTGCGCCTCGCCTGCAAGATTGCTCTCGACCTGCGGCGGCACATCGACGGTGGCCTCGGCGACAAACATCGTCACCGAGGCAATATCGGCGAGCACGGCGACCGACGGTGCGCCGGCCTCGTCGACGCGCACCGGCTCGAAGCGCGCGTTGAGAAATAGCTGGGTTGGGCCGCCCGTCACCAGCGTGGCCTGCGGAAACGTGAGCGCATATGAGGCGCGCTGGGGCGAGAACAGGCCGATAAACGACGTGGCCAGGCCACGGCGCTGGCCCTCGCTGCTCTCGACAATTGCCAGCTGGTTGTATTGCGCGGTGCCGCCGCGCAGCAGCGTACCGACGATATACAGGCCACCAGTGAACAGCAGCACCACCACGGGCACGGTGATCCAGGCGAGCTCGAGCCGGCGTACGCGCCGCAGCACAACATAGTTGAGCGGGCCAATCACCAGCACGTAGCCCAGCACAAACAGCAGCAATGTCCAGGGCGAGGGCAGGTTCAGCGAGGGCAGCTTGAGCACGCCACGGTCGAGCAGGTTGAACTGGCTGAGGCGCGAGCTGGCGCCTGGCCTGAGCGGCTGCAGATCGCGCAGCACCTGGCCCCAGAGCGCGGGCTCGCCGGGCCAGCCGCGCAGCGAGGCCAGATCAAACGCGCTGAACGTCACCAGCCCAGCGCCGTAGCCATGGCGGAACAGCAGGCTGGCGCCCGGCGGCAGGAGCTCAGCGTCGGGGCGTGGCTGCGCGCGGCTGAGGGTTGTGCCGGCGGGCAGGCTGGCCGCATCGGCGCCGGCCAGCGTGGCGAGCGGCGCGATATCGCCCTGCGCCAGAGCGCCAACCGACTGCACCGGCAGCAGGTCGGCCAGGCCGCCTGCAGCGGCCGCAGCATTGGCGCCGCCGCCGACAACCAGCTGGCCGCCCAGGCTGACCCAGATCGCCAGCGCCTCGCGCTGAGCCGGCGCCAGCACAGCGCTATCGATATCGTGGAAGAACAGCGCGTCGAGGCCACGCAGCGCCCCGACCGTCTCGGGCAGATCGCTGACGGCGATGTGGCGCACGCGCGCGCCCGAGAAGCCATTGATCTGCACTGCATCGAGCGCATTGAGCAGGGCCGGGTCGCTGCTGACGACGCCAATCAGAAAGATGCTGTCGTCGACGGCGTCGATCGACACGTCCTGCGATGCCAGCTCAGTTGCGCCATCGAGCAGCCGCACACGGCCATTCGGCGAGTAGACGGCGCTATAGGCATCGAGCACCACGCGCTTACGCGAGCCGCGCGGCAGATCGACCGCGCGCCGAAACACCTGCTCGTCGAAGCGGCCCGGCAGCGACCACTCAAGCTCGGCGCGCAGATCGGGGCCATCGTTAGCCACATCGACAACCACGGGGAACCACTCGCCCAGGCGGTAGCTGCCATCGTAGCCCGCGCGCACCTGCAGCGTCACCGGCGACTGCGCCAGCGCCAGCGGCAGCGCGGCGGCGCCTGTGCATAGGCCCGCCAGAACCGCAAGCAGGAGCAGCCATGGGCGCGCGCGGCGCAACACAGATAGCGGCATACGCACCTAGGACTCGGAGCGGCGGCGCATCAGCCGCTCGCGGCGGGCATTGCGCCGTAGCAGCGCCTGCATCTGGCGGCGCATCAGCGTAGGCATGCGCGTGTTCACCTCGCGCTCGACCTGCACAGGCAGCTCTTTCTGGGTATACTCGGCGAGCTTTTCAGCCAGCAGCGCCTCAACGCGGCTGGTATCCGCCAGCTCGCCGCGGCGCTCTTGCACCGTGTGATACTCCTTCAGCAAGGTCAGCACGTCCTTCTGGGTACGCTCTTTCTCGCGCTTCTTGAAATCGGTAAGGTAATCGTTGATCGTCGTGGCGACATTGCGCGGGTCGGGCACATGCTTAAAGGTGAACTTGCCGCCGCCGCCGCCCGTCTCGATAAACACATCGCCGTAGCCGAGAATGCTCTCGACAAAGCTGACATCGAACGACACGTCCTGGATGCGGTCGAGCGGGGCGCTGCGCGTGCTCTCGGGGCCAAACGGGCGCTTATCGACATCGACGATCTTATCGCGCTGGAGGATATATTTATCGTGCTCATGCTCTTCGCGCACCCAGATAATGCGGCCGATGCAGCCAAGCGCGATCGGCAGCCAGATCAGCAGCGCCCAGCCGCCACCGATCAGCTCGAGGCGCGAGGCAATAATAAGCAGCACCGACGAGAGCAGCAAAATACCGAAGGGGCGCAGCATGGCCAGCACCAGAAAGATCCAGAATGGCCGCCACGTCACTTCTTCCTTTTCGTAGTTGATCTCGGGGTTGGTCGAGAACAGCCAGGGAATTGGTCCAGGGCGCTCTTCGACATGAATAGGCGCCTCGCGCTTCTTGTCGGGCTTCTTGCCGTAGACCTGATCTTCGATGATCTGGCGCAGCAGCTCGGGCTCGTTCTGCTTGCGCAGCTTGCCAAGCTCGGCGCTGATCTTCTGCTGCATGAGGGCAGGGTTGGCGGCCCACTCGAACAGCAGCTTGCGCACACTCAGCGAGCCGACGACGAGCTTGCCATAGGCTACCGCAGGCTTCTCGGGCGGCTTGGTTTTGAGCAGGCCGAGCCTGAAGCGCAGCTGATCGCGCCAGAGCGCAAGCTGGCCAAGGAAGTAGGCGAAATAGCTATCGGCGCTGAGGTTCACCTGCTGGATGTTTTCGAGCAGGATCTCCTGCTTGACGTGCCGCACCAGCAGCTGCGTATCGTCGTAGATCACGCGGGTGTTAGTGAGGATCAGGAAATCGTTGGCCCAGTCGATCGTCAGGTAGACCAGCGTACCGAACGCGACCAGGGCGACCAGAAACAGCAGCAGGTTGATCAGGTCGGCGCCGGCGGCGCTGGCCTGATCGATATAGAAAACGCGCCCGCCCTGGTAGCGAAAGTAGATCATCAGCGCAAGCGTGGCCATAGCCAGCAGCAGCAGCGTATCGGCGGAGATGCCGAAGCGGCCTGGCTTCTTTTTCTTCTTTGGATCGCTGTTGCCGCGAAACCAGACGAACAGCAGCCCGCCGATCAGCGCCAGGAAGAAGATATTAATCACATCGACCAGGCGGCCAGTCGGGGCGACGTCGCGCTGGAAGAACTGGCCGCCGACGAGGCGATACAGGGCCAGGCCAAACGTGAGGGCGGCGATCAGCAGCGGGATGAAGATCCGCTGCAGCAGCAGAATCCAGTGGCGGCGCGTGTAGTGGAGGATCTGTTCGCCTTCGTCCAGCTCCAGATCAACATTGGGCTTCAAGAACCCGAGCATGGAGAACCTCCTCGGCCAGCATGTATGCGAGACTGTATAGATGCTATAACAGAGCGATTGAGCGGAGAGCCGCCGGTCATCCTGATGCGCTCCGGGGCCACCCCACAGGATCAGTATCTCTGCTCTCCGCGAGCGAATTAGGTAGCGCTGCAAACCGTCACGCTAGTGGCCATCGGCATAGGCGCCGCGCAGTTCGGCCGGCAGCAGCGCGGCGACCTGGCGCATCAGCTCGTTGGTAGCCCGCTCGCGCGCGTCGCGCGGGGCGGCGTGCTCGGCCGCGCCGAGCCGGAATGGCTTGCCCACCGTGACGGTAACGCGCGGGAAGCCCAGCCACGGAAAGCGCCGCATAAACACGCGCGGCGTGCCGGTAAGCGCCACGGGCACGATCGGCGCGCCGCTCTTGAGCGCCAGCAGCGCGGCGCCGCCGTGCGCCCGCGCCAGCCGGCCATCGTGGCTGCGCGTGCCCTCGGGAAACAGGCACAGCAGCCGGCCGCGCCGCAGCGCCTGCTCGGCCAGCTGCATGGCGTGGCGGTCGGCCGCGCCACGGCGTACGGTAAACGCGCCAACCATGGCCATAAACGGCCTGAGCGGGCCACGAGCGTTTTCGACCTTTGACATCAGCACGATCGAGCGTGGCAGCACGCCCACAAGCACGCCCGGATCGATGGCGGCCAGGTGATTGCTGACGACAATGCCGGCACCCTGGCGCGGCAAATGCTCGATGCCCGAGACGCGCGCGCGCATGAGCACGCGCATCAGCGCCCGGATCAGGCACCGTACAAAGCCATACCCCAACCGCTCGCGCCACCCTAGCTCTGGCATGCCAGCCCCAATACACCAGCGCAGCCGCCGCGCCGCTATGAATTACGCCGCAGTGCGCCCAAGCTGCGCGATGATCAGCTCGACCTCTTGCTCGGGCAGCAGCGTGTCGTTGTTCAGCACCAGCGCGTCGGGCGCGCGGCCCATCACGTGCTGGTCGAGCGCGTCGCGGCGTGCCACGTCGGCGGTGACCGCCGCCACGTCGGCGGCCATGCCGCGCCCGCGCAGCTCGGCCACACGCCGCTCGGCGCGGGCGCCCAGCGACGCGTCGAGATAGATCTTGAGCCGCGCCTCGGGCAAGACGATCGTGCCAATATCGCGGCCGACCATCACCACACGGCCGCGCATGCCGATCGCGCGCTGGCGCCCGCGCATGACCTCGCGCACCGGCGCGTGGCGCGCCGCCTGCGAGACATGCCGGTCGACCTCGGGCCGGCGCAGATCCCACGTGACATCGGCGCCATCGACCAGCACGGTATACTGGCGGCCGTCATCGGCAGTGGGCGGCTGAATATCGATCGCTAGCTCGCGCGCCAGCTCGGCCAGCGCTGCGGCGTCATCGAGATCGACCTCGCGCCGGAGCGCGGCCCAGGTGAGCGCGCGATACATCACTCCGGTGTCGAAATACAGGTACCCCAGCCGCCGCGCCAGAAGCTCACCGAGTGTGCTCTTGCCAGCGCCAGCCGGGCCATCGATCGTGATCGTGTCGGGCATGGTCATAGTAACTATCGTCCGCGTGCATTCCGCGTTATTGTAGCATGGCGGCGCACGTGCAAGCAAGCCTCTGTAATCTATTTTATAATACGCGCGACGTGATCACACCGTTCGCCACCCTCGGTAAACGCTTGACAGCCTGGCGCGCGGCGGCGCTGCTGGCGCTGGTTATGATGCTGGGCGGCTACTTCGCCACGCTGAACCTGTTCGGCTGGGATGCGGATACCGGCCAGCACCCCGACGAGCGCTTCATGGCGCTGGTGGCCGCACGGCTGGGCTCGCCCGGCAGCCTGGCCGAGTACCTCGACTCGGCGCGCAACCCGCTGAACCCGCGCAACGCCGGTTTCCCTTTTTATGTGTATGGCCTGCTACCGCAGACGCTGGTGCATTATACCGCCGCGCTGCTCGCGCCCGCCGCGCCGGATACCGGCGCGCCGCAAGCCGGTAACGCCGATGGCCTGGATGTCGCGCGCTACCTGCTCGTGCTCAAGATCGGCCGCGCCTGGTCGGCCGCGTTTGCGCTGCTGAGCATAGCGCTGGTGTTTCTGCTGGGGCGGCGGCTGTATAGCACCAGCGCCGGGCTTCTGGCGGCGGCGCTGCTGGCGCTATCGGCGCTGCCGATCCAGATTGCGCACTTCTTCACCGTCGACTCGGCGGCGGCATGCTTCGCGCTGCTGAGCATGTACTGGGCGGTGCGGCTGGCGCAGGGCGGCGGCCGGGGCTGCGCGCTGGCGCTGGGCCTGAGCATCGGCGCGGCGGCGGCTTCGCGCCTGACGCTGGCGACGCTGGGGCTGCTGGCGCCGCTGGCGCTGGCGCAGTGGCTGTGGGCCACTGCGCCGGGCCGGCCGCCGCGCCGCGCGCTGCTGGGCGCGGCCGGGCTGCTGGCGCTGGCCGGCTTCGCCGCGCTCGCGAGCTTTCGCCTGCTCCAGCCCGACGCCTTTGTCGGCAGCTGGCTGCTCGACATCCGGCCCGAGCCGCGCTTTGTCGCCAACCTGCGGGCGGTGAACGCGATAGTCGCCGGGCAGATCGACTCGCCGCCAAGCCAGCAGTGGGTCGGCCGGGCGCGCTACTTGTTCCCGCTGCAGAACATGATCGCCTGGGGCATGGGCGCGCCGCTGGGCCTGGCGGCCTGGGCCGGCTGGGCCTGGGCCGGCTGGCAGCTGCTGCGCCACAGGCAGCTTGCGCACCTGCTGCCGTGGGCCTGGGTCATACTTTTCTTTGGCTGGCAGGGTGGCATTTTCGGCGCGACCATGCGCTACTACCTGCCGCTGTACGGGCTGCTGGCGCTTTTCGCGGCGTGGGCGCTGCTCGGGCTGGCGCGCGGCGGGCCTGTGCTTGGCAGATTGCAGGCGGCAGCGTGGCGCTGGCTGCCGCTGGCCGCAGTGGCGCTGGCGACGCTGGGCTGGGCATATGCGTTTACGCGGATCTACGAGCGCCCACACGCGCGCGTCGCAGCGGCGCGCTGGGTGCACGCGAACATCGCGCCGGGCGCACGGCTGACGTGGGAGGAGTGGGACGACGCGCTGCCCTTGCAGATCGACGGCCGCGCGCTCGACGAGAGTAGACTGCTTATGACGCGCCCCTACGCCGAGGACGAGCCGGGAAAATACTTCGGCGCGCGCGACGCCAACGGCAAGTACTCGCCTGGCCTGCTCGACCAGCTCGACGCCGCCGATTATGTCGTGCTCAGCAGCAACCGCGTCTACGGCTCCGCCACCCGCCTGCCCATGCGCTACCCCGCGCTCACCCGCTACTACCACGCGCTCTTCGACGGCGACCTTGGCTTTGACCTCGTCGCCGATATTCACTCCTACCCCACGCTGTTCGGCCTGAGCATCCCCGACCAGAGCGCCGAAGAAGCCTTCACCGTCTACGACCACCCGCGCGTGCTGATCTTCAAGAAGACCGAGCGCTTCTCCCGCCAGCGCGCCGAGCAGCTGATCACCGCCGGCATCGCCTGGAGCGAGGTGTACAAGCTGCCGACGATCCGCGCCAGCCGCGTGCCTACCGCGCTGCGCCTCACCGATACGCAGCTCGAGCAGTACCGCGCGGGCGGGACGTGGGCAGCGCTGTTCGACCCGGCGAGCCTGGCGAACCAGCTGCCCTGGCTGGCCTGGCTGCTCGCGCTTGAGCTGCCCGGCCTGGCGCTCTTCGCCCTGCTGTTCCGCCACCTGCCCGGCCTGCCCGACCGCGGCTTCGCCCTGGCCAAAACGCTCGCCCTGCTGCTGCTCGCCTACGCCGCCTGGCTCCTCGGCAGCGCCCACCTGCTCGCCTTCGGCCCCACCAGCGTGTGGCTGTGCGCCGGCCTGCTGCTCGTGCTCGGCGCCGCCGCCGGCTGGCGCGCCCGCCACGAGCTGCGCGCCTTTGCCCGCGAGCGCCGCGCCGCGCTGCTGACTGCGGAAGGGCTGTTTCTGCTGGCCTACTTCGGCTTTGTGGTGGTGCGGGCGCTGAACCCGGACCTGTGGCACCCGGCGCGCGGCGGCGAGAAGCCGATGGACCTAGCGTTTCTGACGGCGGTGGTCAAGAGCCCGTTCTTCCCGCCCTACGACCCCTGGTTCGCCGGCGGGTTTCTCAACTACTACTACTTCGGCTTTGTGCTCGTCGGCGCGCTGGTGCACTTGACCGGCGTGCTGCCCACCACCGCCTACAACCTCGCCGTGCCCACGCTGTTCGCCCTCACCGCCCTTGGCGCCTGGGGCGCCGTGTATAACCTGCTCGCGCCGTCCGACAGCAACGCAGAGAAACAGGCCGACCAGGCGCCCGAGCCGGGCGGCGCGCGGCTGCTTGCTCGCGAGCGCCGCGCGATCGGCACCGGCCTGGCGGCTGCCGTATTTGTGGTGCTGCTTGGCCCGCTCACCCAGGCGCTGTGGTTTCTACCCGGCTCGGCCAATGCCGACGCAGGGCAGCCGGCCGCGTGCCAGGCAAGCAGCAGCTACGCCGCGCAGCAGAGCTGCCAGGGCCGCGCCGAGTGGGCCTTCTGGGACGCGACCCGGCTCGTTGGCATGCACGAAGGCGATAGCACGATCAACGAGTTTCCGTTCTTCACCTTCCTGTTCGCCGACCTGCACGCCCACATGATCGCGCTGCCGCTGGCGTTGCTGGCGCTGGCCCTGATGGTCGCCGCGGCCAGAACCGAGCAGCATACGCGCGAAGCCGGGCCATCGGCGCGGAGTGCCGGCGCGTGGCTGGCGATACTCGGCGCCCTGGCGCTGGTGCTGGGCGCGCTGCGGGCCACCAACACCTGGGATTTCCCGACCTACATGGCGCTGAGCTTCGTGACGCTGGGCTTCCTGGCGTGGCGCCGGCTCCAGCGCGGCGCGAGCCTGCCGCGCACCGCGATTGCATGGGTCGGCGCGCTGGCCGCGCTGCTGCTCGGCAGCACGCTGCTGTTCCAGCCGTTTCTGCGCAGCTTCGCCACCGACTACGCCGGCTTCGAGCTATGGCACGGCACGCGCACCTCGGCCGCCGATTTCCTGCGTATCAATGGGCTGTGGCTGTTCATGCTGCTGAGCGGCGCGGTGCTGCTGTACTGGCGGCGCGGCGCGCGCCCGGCGCTGCTGGCGCTGATCGGCGGCGCGCCGCCGCTGCTGGCGCTCGCCGCCGTGCTGCTGAACGCTGGCGCGCTCGTGCTGCTCGTGCCGCTGGCGATCGGCGCCGTCGCGATCGTGGTCGATCACCTGCTCGACACACCGGCCGCGCCCAGCCTGCCGGCCCCCGCCACACCCACCGACAGCGACGAGCCGTATGTCCAGCTCGAGCTGCCGTTGCTCGACGCGCCAGCGCCGCCGGCGCAGGAAGAGCTGCCGCCCGCGCCCGACGAGCCACGCGAGATCGCGCGGCTGCTGGGGCTCGCCTGGGGCATGTTCGGGCTGCTGATCGTGCTCGCGACCGAGCTGGTGGTCGCAAAGGGCGACATCGGCCGTATGAACACGGTGTTCAAGTTCGGCATGCAGAGCTGGACGCTGTTCGCGCTGGCGAGCGCGCTGGCGCTCGGCGCGCTGTGGCCGCTGGCCCTGCAGAAGCGCCACGCGCCGATCGGCTGGGGCTGGCGCGCTGTTGCCGCGCTGCTGGTGGCGGCCGCGCTGGTGTACCCGCTCAGCGCCACCCCGGCGCGCCTGGCCGATCGCATCGACGCCGGCATCGGGCCGACGCTCGACGGCACCGCGTTTATGCGCTCGGGCAACGCCAGCTGGGCCGAAAATGACCAGCAGTTCGACTTCGCCGAAGACGCGGCGGCGCTCGGCTGGATGCGCCAGAACATTGCCGGCAGCCCGATTGTGCTCGAAGCTCACACCGAGGCCTATCGCTGGGGCGGGCGCGTGTCGATCTACACCGGCTTGCCGACACTGCTGGGCTGGCCGTGGCACGAGACCCAGCAGCGCCAGGTGGCCGATGTCGGCCCCATTCTGTCGGGCCGCCAGAACACGATCGCCCAGCTGTACGGCGGCGCCGACCCGGCCGCGGCACTCCGCGACCTGCAGGCATATGGCGTCGAGTATGTCTACGTCGGCAAGCTCGAGCGCGCGCTCTACCCGGCCGCCGGCCTGGCGAAGTTCGACGCGCTGGCGCAGTCGGGCGCGATCGAGCAAGTGTACGCCGCCGGCCAGACGCGCGTCTATCGCGTGCCGCGCGGCGCCACTGCGCCAGCGGTTGCCTCGACCACGCTCGACACGAGGCCGCCGGCACCAGCCGTGCCGCAGACGACGCTCATGGCAGTGCCGGTGTATACACTGCCAGTGGTCGGCGAATACGCCTGGAACAAGCTCGCGCAGTCGGATGGCGCGGCGCTGGTGCTGTGGCTGCTGGCGTTCTACGCGCTGCTGGCGCTGGGCCTGCCGCTCGCGGCGCTGATCTTCGGGCGCATGGCCACTGGCCGCGCCGAGGCCGCCGGCGATGGCGGCTGGGCATGGGCGCGCCTGGTCGGCCTGCTGCTGCTAGGCTACGCGGTGTGGCTGCCGGCGAGCATGGGCCTATGGCAGTACAACCGCTGGGGCTTGCTGCTCGGGCTGGTGCTGGTGCTGGCGCTCGACGGCGCGCTGCTGGTGTGGGCCGGACGCCGCCGCATCGCCGCCGAAAAAGCCGCGCGCGCGCAGGCCGCCGACGAGGGCGAACCCACAGCCGAGCGCGCCGAGACGCCACTGCGGCAGGGCCTGGCCCTGCTCGGCGCGCACCTGCGCGCCCACGGCCGCGCGATAGCGGCCAGCGAGGCGCTGTTCCTCGGCGCGTTCGCGTTCATGGCGCTGCTGCGCGCCCTGAACCCCGACCTGTGGCAGCCCTTCTGGGGCGGCGAGAAGCCATTCGAGTTCGGCTTCCTCAACGCGATCCTGCGCAGCCCAACCATGCCGCCATACGATCCATTCCTCAGCGGCGGCAAGATCAACTACTACTACTACGGCCTGTTCCTGGCCTCGCTGCCGATCAAAGCCACCGGCATCAATCCGGCGGTTGGCTTCAACCTGGTGATCGCCACGCTGTTCGCGTTTACGCTCAGCGGCGCGGTGGCCGTCGCGACGCGGCTGAGCGGCCGGCTGCGCTACGGGCTGGCCGGCGGCGCGTTTGTGGCGCTGCTTGGCAACCTGGCGGCCGCCTTCCAAGTCGGCTGGGGCGCCGGCATTGGGCCAGTGCGCGAGGCGCTGGCCGGCGGCCTGGCCGGCTTCGGCGAGCGCCTGGGCTCGTGGTTCGTCGGCCCTTCGCGGGTGATTATCATCCCCGACAAGCTCACGACGATCAACGAATTCCCGTTCTGGAGCTACCTGTTCGCCGATCTGCACCCGCACCTGATCGCCATGCCGCTGGCGCTGCTGCTGATCGCGCTGGCGTTCGAGCTGTTCGATCGGCCCGAGCCGCGCGCCGCGCGCCAGCAGCCGGCGCTATTGGCCGATGGCTCTCGCTTCGCGGCGCGCGCCGCCGGCCTGCTGGCCGCCCTGACTCTGGGCGCCCTGGCGGTGACAAACTCGTGGGACCTGCCGACGTACGCGCTGCTGATCGCTGGCGCGCTGGCCGGGCGGGCCTGGCTCAGCGCGCCCTCCGGCCGCCACGTGCTCGGGCGCCTGGGGCTGGCCGCGCTCGAAGCCGCCGTGGTGGTAGCCGGCGCGCTGCTGCTGTACCTGCCATTCTTCCAGAACTACGTGCGCCCGGCTGGCGTTAGCGGCATCGGCCTGGTGCGCGACGGGTCGCCGCTGAGCGGGTTTGTGCTGATCTACGGGCTGTACCTGCTGATCCTCGGCCTGTGGGTGTTTGGCGTGGCCGCGCGGCTCTTCCGCAGGGTACGCCGCCCGGCGCCGGCGCCGCTCGCCGCCGACGCACCCGCCGAAGGAAATGCGCTGCTGGGCATTGCCGCGCGCCCGCCGTCCGGCACGCCCTGGCGAGGGGCCAGCCGGGCGCTGCTAATCGCCGGCGCGCTGATCATCCTGGTCGCAGCCTCAAGCGGCAGCGGCGCGGCGCTGATCTGGTCGAGCCCGCTGCTGCTGAAGGTCGCCCTGGTGCTGCTGCTATCCGCCGGCATTCCGGCGCTGCTGACGCGACGCCTGCCGCGGCGCGCCTGGTTTGTGCTGTGGCTGGCGGTGCTAGCCTGGGCCGTATCGCTGGGCGTCGAGCTGATCTACCTCCGCGACCATCTCGACGGCAGCGACTCGTACCGCATGAACACAGTATTCAAGTTCGGCCTGCAAGCCTGGATGCTCATGGCGGTGGCTGCCAGCGCGGCGCTGCCCTGGCTGGCGCGCGGCCTGCGCCGCGCCGGCGTAGTCGCCCAAACCCTCGCCTGGGCGCTGATCGTCGCGCTGGTGAGCCTCGCGCTGGTGTTCCCGCTGGCCGGCATCCCCAGCCGGCTGGCCTACCGCTTCCCCGAGTCGCCCGCGCCAACCCTCGACGGGCTGGCGTTCATGCGCCAGGGCGTGTTCGACCTGCTGCCCGAGTACATAGGCCAGCAGAACGGCGTGGTGCGCCAGATCAGCCTGAACGACGACCTCGACGCGATCGGCTGGCTCAACCAGAATGTGCGCGGCACGCCGATCGTGCTGCAGTCGGATCTGTGGTTCTACCGCACCTATGGCGTGCGCGTGGCGGCAAACACCGGCCTGCCGACGATCGTCAGCCCGCTGCACGCCAGCGAGCAGCACGACCCAGAGCTGGTGAGCGAGCGCGATGCCGATGTGCAGCTGATCTATAATTCGACCGACGCCGATACGGCGCTGCGGCTGCTGGCGAAGTATCACGTAGGCTATGTGTACATCGGCCAGATCGAGCGCGCTGCCTACAGCCCGGCCGGCATCGCCAAGTTCGAGCAGATGGCCGGGTCGTTCCTGAAGCTGGCCTACCACAACCCAACCGTCACCATCTACAAGGTCGATCCGAGCGTCTACACGCGTGTGCTGGCCGGCGACATCGAGCCGCCGCCAGCCGAGCCGGTGCCGCCCGCAACGCAGCCCGACGAGCCACAGACCGCGCCGCAGCCGCCGGCCGGCGATCAGGCGTCGCAACCGTCGCTCGAGTCGCTCGAGCAGCGGGTGAAGAACGACCCGACCGCCGCCGGGCCGGCGTTCGCGCTGGCCGAGCGCTACCGCGCGCTCAAGCGCCTCGACGATGCCGCCGCAGTGCTGGCGGTGGCCGCGCCGGCCCACCCCAACGACATAGCGCTCCAGCATCTGTGGGGCGATATTCTGCGCGACGCCAATCGGTTCGACGAAGCCGAGCAAGCTTATCGCGCAGCCATCGCCGCAGATGGCTCGGCCGGCAACTACAACAAGCTTGGCGTCGAGCTGATCAAAATGGGCCGGCTCGATCGCGCCGCCGAGGCGCTGAACCAGGCGCTGGCGATCGACGCGAACGCCCCCGAGCCGTACTTCCGCCTGGGCCAGCTCTACGAGCAGCAGGGCGATACCGAGAAGGCGCTCGAACAGTACCGCGCCTACCTGGCGATCGCCCCGCGCGACGCCCCCTACTACGCCGAGGCCAGCGCGGCGGTCGCGCGTTTGCAGAAGTGACGAATGTGATCGGACAGATTTTCATCTGGTGGCTGACAATTCAGCTGATCGGCCTGATGGCGCTGCCGCTCACCCAGTGGCTATTCCGCGCCCTCCCCGACCGTGGCTACGCCTTCGGCAAGAGCCTTGGGCTGCTGCTCACCGGCTACGCGGCCTGGCTGCTGGCCATGCTCGGCCTGGCGCCATTTGGCCGTGGCCTGGTGCTGCTGTGCGCGCTGGCGGTCGGCGCGCTTGGCCTGCTGATCGCGAAAGACCCGCGAGCCGAGGGCCAGGAGCCGAAGGCCCAGGCTGCGGCATCCGTGGCCCAGAAGCTCGCGGCGATCCGCGCGTGGCTGGCGGCCGAGTGGCGCCGCGTGCTGGCCTACGAGCTGGTGTTCGCGCTGGCCCTGCTATTCCTCGCGCTGCTGCGCAGCTACCAGCCCGACCCCTGGGGCACCGAGCGGCCGATGGACTACGCGCTATTTAATGCCATCCGCGTGAGCGGCAGCTTCCCGCCCCACGATCCCTGGCTAGCTGGCTACAGTATCAATTACTACTACTTCGGCTACCTGCTGATGGCGCTGATGTCGCTCGCCAGCGGCATCGCCGAAGGCGCTGCCTATAATCTGGCGCTGGCGCTGATCTTTGCGCTCGCGGCGTTGGGCATCACAGGAGTAGTCGTCAGCCTGATCGAGCTGACCGCCGGGCCGCAGCCGGGCCGCAGGCGCTGGGGCGCGATTGGCGCAGCTGGGCTGGCGCTGGTGCTTGTGCTCCTGGCCGGCAATCAGGGCGGCGCGCTTGAAATTATTTCCGGCTCGCACAAGATCCTCGAGCTGGGGCAGCGCGACTTTGCGCGCGCCGTGGCAAACGGCCTTGGCTCACGCACCCGCCTGGTGCTCGACGAGCCCTATACCCCATGGGGCGACGCGAACCTTACCACCGAGATCGTGCCCGCCGACACCGCCACCGACTTCAACTGGTGGAATCCCTCGCGGGCGCTTTGGGACGCCTCGCCGCAGCCGGGCGACGCCACGCGCTACTACACCATCACCGAGTTTCCGTTCTTCTCGTTCTGGCTCGGCGACATGCATCCGCACGTGATGTCGCTGCCGTTTGGCTTGCTGGCGCTGGCGCTGGCGCTCCAAACCATCGCCCGGCCCACCGCGCCGAATTACACCATGGGCTGGCGTGGCTGGGCCGAGCTGGCGCTTACTGGCATTGTGCTGGGCGGCCTCTACCTGATCAACAGCTGGGATCTGCCAACCTACGTGCTGCTCTACCTCGGCGCGCTGCTGCTGCTGTACGCCCGGCTGGGCCGCGCGCCGCAGCCGGCAGAGGCCGGTGCGCCGGTAGCCGGCCCGCTTGCAACCCTGCGGCAGGTATGGTGGCGGCATTTCCTTGGCCAGGCGCTTGCGGCGCTGCTGGCGGCCGCTATTCTGTTTATGCCCTTTCACCTGACCTTCCGCTCGCTGGTAGGCGGCAATGGCCTGCCCTTGCTACCGGTTACATGGACGCGCACGCTGCTGCATAGCTTTCTGGTGATTTTTGGGCTGTTTCTGGTGCCGCTGCTGTTCTATCTGTTTGCGCAGCTGCGCCGGGCGCAGCCCGCCGATGGGGCGCTGGGCATTGCGCGCACTGCCACACGTCCGGTCGCGCTGGCCGCTGCGGCGCCCTGGCTGGTTGGCGCGACGCTGCTGCTGGGCTTTGCGCTGGGCTTCCCGCTGCTGGCGCTACTGCCGATCGCGCTGTACGCGATCGGCCTGGCGCTCGATCGCGCCCGGCAGCCGGCCGAGGCATTTGTGCTCTGGGCGTTCGCGCTGGCGTGCCTGGTCTGCTTTGGCACCGAGATCGTATACATCCGCGATGTGTTCAATTCGCGCATGAATACAATCTTTAAGTTCTACTACCAGGTGTGGTTGATCTGGGGTGTGCTGGCGAGCTACGCCGTGTGGTGGCTGGCGCCGCAGATCGCCGACAAGGCGCAATCCCTGATCCGGCGGATTGGCTATGCCGTAGGCCTCGTGCTTTTTGCCGTACTGCTGGCCGGCGCGCTGGTATACCCGTGGATGACGGCTGTCCGGCAGTTTCGCGATGGCGAGCGCGTCGGCCTAGATGGCAAAACTCCGCCCGAGCACACCCCCGACGCAGCTGCGGCGTTCGCGTGGCTGCGCGCGAACACCCCCGGCGACGCCGTAGTGCTCGAGGCGGTGGGCGACGACTACGACCAAGTGCACGGGATTGGCGCAAACGCGGTGTCGGCGGCTACCGGCCGCGCCACCGTGCTCGGCTGGCCCGGCCACGAGGATCAGTGGCGCGGCGGCGACCCGGCTGTCCATGCGCTGATCGGCCCGCGCAAGGACGATGTGGCGAGTATTTACAGCGATACCGATACCACACGCGCCGCCGAGCTGCTGAAAAAGTACAGCGTCGGCTACATCTATGTCGGCGCGGCCGAGCGCGCAACCTACCCGGCCGAGGGCCTAGCCAAGCTCGGGCAGCTCGGCGACGTGGTATTTCAGCAGGGCGATGTCGTGATCTACCGCGTGCGATAGTACAGCTCGGCAGTTATCCACAAAGTACACAGATGTGCGCGCCGGCATCGGCAATCTGGATACTCTGTGGATAACCGCACCCTCCGGCAGCTCGCTATGCGCGCCGGCATCGGCAACCTGGATATTTTGTGGATAACCGCAACGCTTGGTAGATCGCGTCTAGCGATATCCCTCGGCCTGCATCTCGAACAGGCGCGCGTAGGTGCCGCCAAGCGCCAGCAGCTCGTCGTGCGAGCCAAGCTCGCTGATCTGCCCGTTCTCAACCACCGCGATCCGGTCGGCCATACGCACTGTGCTGAAGCGGTGCGAGATCAGCACCGCGATCTTGCCGGCAGTCAGGTCGCGGAAGCGCTGGAAGATCTCGTACTCGCGCTCGGCATCAAGCGCGGCGGTCGGCTCGTCCAGCACCAGCACCTCGCTATCGCGCATGAACGCACGGCTGAGCGCGATCTTCTGCCACTGCCCGCCCGAAAGCTCGTGGCCCTTCTCGAACCAGCGACCAAGCATTGTCTCCATGCCCTCGGGCAGCTCCGACACCACCTCGTCGGCCCCGCCGCGCTCGGCCGAGCTGGCCAGGCGCTCGGTGTCGTCGAGCCGGTCGATCTGGCCGAAGCCGATGTTCTCCTTGGCGGTGAGCTGGTAGCGCACAAAATCCTGAAAGATCACGCCGATGCGCTTGCGCAGCTCGTCGGGGTCGTACTCGCGCAGGTCCACGCCGTCGAGCAGAATCTGGCCTTCGCTCGGGTCGTACAGGCGCGTCAGCAGCTTGATCAGCGTAGTCTTGCCGGCGCCATTCTGCCCTACCAGCGCCAGCTTCTCGCCCGGCGCGATCGTCAGGTTCAGATCGCGCAGCGCCCAATCGTCGCGGCCGGGGTAACGAAACCAGACATTGCGGAACTCAAGGCCGCGCGTCAGCGTCTGCGGCATCGGCACGGGCCGCGCGCTCACCGGCATCTGCGGCGTCAGCTTCAAAAAGCCGAACAGGTTGTCCATAAACAGCCCGTTTTCGTACAGCCGGTTGAAATTGTCGAACAGGCCCTGGAACGTGCCCTGGCTATTGCGAAACAGCGCAAGGTAGAAGGTCATGAGGCCAAGCGTAATGCTGCCGCCGGCCGCCAGAAAGATGATCCAGGCATACGCGCCGTAGTAGCTCGCCGAGGCGACCATGCCCCATAGTAGGCTTACCAGCGAGCGGCGGCGCGCCAGGTGCTCATCTTCCTCGAAGATCTTCCAGAACATGTCGGTGTAGCGCTGCAGCAGCGGCTCGCCCAGCCCGAACAGCTTGATCTCCTTGACTGTGTTATCGACGGTGAGCACGTGCTCGAGATAATTCATGCGCCGCGACTCGGGCGCGCGCCAGGTGAGCAGCCTGAACTGGATCTTGCTGTACTTGTTCTGGGCGATAAACGATGGGATCGTCGCGCCGAACAGCAGCAGGGCGATCAGCGGGCTGAAGGCGAACAGCGCCACCGCAAACGAGGCAAGCGTGATGATATTCTGAAGCACCAGAAAGCCGCCGTTAATAATGCCGAGCGCGCGGTAGTCGGCCTCGCGGCGCGCATTCTGCAGCTTATCGTAGAAGCTGGCATCCTCGAAGTACTGCAGATCGAGCGCGAGCGCCTTGCGGATCACCGAGCTGTTTATATGGTGGCCCAGCCGCGCGTTCAGCACGTGCTCGGCCAGCCGGCGGATCTGCGCGATCACCGCGCCAAGCAGGATCAGGCCAAACTCAATGCCCAGGTATGGCAGCGCGACGATCAAGCCCGCCTGCGAGCCGACTTTCGCATTGATCGAGTGAACCACCGAGTCGACGATCAGCTTGCCGACCCACGCCTGCGAGATCGGCAATGCCGCGCCAATCAGCGTCAGCAGCGCCATGACGATTGTGCTGCGCTTGTCGGCATTCCACACCAGCCGAAACGCGGCTGGGATGTTGCCATAGGCGGTGCGAATATCCTGTATACGCTCGCGCCAAGGTTTAGGCGGCTCTGCGCCCTCGCTTGGCCGCCGCGCGTGCGTGCCCGATTGTGCAATCATAGAGCTCCGTTATTCCGCCGCGTACGAGCGGCACTGCAGAACTTAACCTTTGAGATAATCAATACTCTTAAATAATACCACGAATTTGGTAATGATGTAATCCTACCTCAGTTTGATCACGTGTCTTTTGGTATGCCCTGCCAGGCTTTGCCAGGCAGGGCATACCAAAAAAAATCGGGGGCGGCAATGCCGCCCCCGAACCCTGACTATACCGCAGCCCAGCGGCTATTGTGCCGGAGCGAGCCGGGCGCGCTCCTCGGGCGTGATCGGCTGGAACTGACCGTCTTTGTTCAGATACACGATCTCTTCGTTCTTGACATTGACGACCAGGTCTTTCGAGCCGTCGCGGTTCAGGTCGTCGAAGCGCAATACCACCGGCGTCTTGTCTTCGCCCGCGCCAAAGAGGTACGGCCCGGTGAGCGTTCGGATCTTGCTCGCGTCGCCGCCGGGGATCTCGATCACCACTACCTGGCGATTCAGGTTCATCGCGATGAAGTGCGATGGCGTGCCGGCGCCATCGTTGTGGCCTACCACTTCGTCGACCTGGAATGTGCGCGTCGTGCCATAGCGCAGATCATCGACTTTGCTACGCCCCCAGCCCATCACATTGCCCATAATAGCGTAGATCGCGAGCAATGCCAACAGTGCCGTGACAATATAGGCAATCGTGTGCAGCGAGATCGGCGGGACGGTTATCGCCCCACGGGCCGACGTAGAACCGTTTCGGGCGGCGGTGTTGCGGATTTCTTGACTACGTACTGCCATTGCTGGGGCCTCCTTTTCCAGCGCCTGTTGCGTTGCCACCGGGTGCCGCCCGAACCGATATTGCTTGTACGCATCTCTGTAAATAAAACGTTTGTTCTATATCGGGCTGAGAGAAGTATATCAGAACATGTGTTCCGAGTCAAGCGTTTTTCAACGAAATTTTGCCAACGCGCGGGCGTCGTAAGCAGGCGAAATCGGCGGCTGGCACGCGGTCGGCAGCCAGCCGGGCAGCGGGGCGTGAGGCAGAAGTGGGGGGCCGGCAGGCTTGCTGCCACACCGGCGCGAGGGGGCTACGTTCGCGATCGGGCGAGCAGCAGCTCGATCTTATCGACCAGGCGCTGCAAATCGATCGGCTTGGTATCGTATTCGTCGCAGCCGGCGGCCAGCGCCCGCTCGCGATCGCCCGACATCGCATGCGCGGTCAGCGCGATCACCGGAATGGCGCGTGTCGTCGGCTGGGCCTTTAGCAGGCGGGTCGCCTCCCATCCGTCGATCACCGGCAGGCTCATATCCATCAGGATCAGGTCGGGCCATTCCGCCAGCGCTACATCGATACCCTGGCGCCCATCCGCCGCGATAATGACCTCGTAGCCTCTACGGCGCAGGCGGCGCGAGAGCATATCCTGGTTCATTTCATTATCTTCCACCAGTAAGAGCTTCGCCATTGTGCCTCCGCTTGCAGAACTGATGTGATCTCGACTATACTCCAATAGACTTTAGAAGCTAGCTTAAAGGGTGATTTGGAGGGGATTCGTCCCTCCAAATATCCACTTTTTCCGGCGGGTGGCCGCCACCCGCTAGAAGGGAAGTGCGAGGGGCTATGCCCCTCGCGCGCCCTTTGCAAACAGGCTTTTAGGGCGTACTCAGCTGGCGCCGTTAGCCTTCGGCAGCGCGGTACTCTTCTCCGTATCGTGTGGAGTTTTTCCGCGCTCTGTGCCGAAATACTGTACACAGAAGATCAGCAAGTACCATAATATTACACGAGTTATACGAAGTCTGTTAGAAAGCAGTGCAAAATTTTTCCTGGCTCAGCCATACTCATGGTATGGTAACAAAAGAACACGGTTCTGAACACAGCAATTCGGTGGCATTTGGTATACAACAGATAGTAAAGACTTGTATGCAGTAAACATATGCTTGATCTAGCACCTCACAACCCATATGGGTTGCGGCTGAGCAGCCCGGTGCTGGCCGCCGCAGGCTGCTTTGGCTATGGCGTCGAGTATGCCCGCTCGGTCGACATGCGCGCCATCGGGGCGATCGTGACGCGCAGCACGTCGCTGCAGGGCCGGCGCGGCCGACCGCTGGTGCTCGAAACGCCGGCCGGGCTGCTGCTGGCCGGCACCTGGCCGAACCCGGGGCTGGCGCATGTGCTCGATCGCTACGCGCCGACGTGGGCGGGCTGGAGCACGCCGGTGATCTTGAGCATTATAGGCGCGAATGCCGATGAGTATGGCGCGATCGCGGCCGCGCTCGAGGGCGCTGAGGGCATCGCCGGCATCGAGCTGAACCTCGCGGCCCATGCCGAGCAGTCGGCGCGGATCGTTGCGGCCGCTCGCAAAGCAACGCAGCTGCCGCTGCTGGCGAAGCTGCCGCACTCGCCCGATACCGTGGCGCTCGGCCAGGCAGCGGCCGACGCCGGCGCCGACGCGCTTGTGCTATTCGCGCCGTTTGGCGGCAGCGCGGCGAACCCGCGCACCGGCGAATTGCTCGGCGGCGGGCTCGTCGGGCCGGCCACGCGGCCGCTGGTGCTGGCGGCGCTTGCCGGCGCCGCAGCACACCTGAGCCTGCCGATCATCGCATGCGGCGGTGCCGGCGGCGCCGACGACGTGCGCAGGCTGTTGGCGGCCGGCGCCGCGGCTGTGGCGCTTGGCAGCGCGCTGCTGGCGAACCCGCACCTGGCTGGGCGGATTGGCGCCGAGCTAGCCGAAGCGAGCAAATGAAAAAGGGGCGGCCCTGCCGCCCCGGCCAATTCGCGCAATGCCGCGCTAGCGCACCGAGCCGCGGCGCACCAGGTTGACGATCGCCAGCAAGATCACCGCGCCGACGAACGAGATCAGCAGCGCCGTGAGGTTGAACGAGCTGCTATTGATCGTCGGGCCGCCGAACAAGAAGCCGCCGATCATCGCGCCGATAATACCGATGACGATGTTCAGCACCGCGCCTTGCTGCCCGTCGGTTCGCATCACAATGCTGGCAAGCCAGCCCACCAGCGCGCCGAACAGCAGCCAGAGTATCAGATTAATCATGGTATTCCCCTCCGAATAAAGCGCCACAGGCAACTCCCCTGGCCCGAGCGCCGCGTTTCCTTCCTTGCGCTAAGTAAAAGCAAACCGCGTGCCACGGCGAGCTACGCGCCAGGCGCCAGGCCGCGCAGCAGGCCGGCGGCATTCTCGCCCAACGCCTCGACTGCGTAGCCGCCCTCTTGCACTACCAATGTCGGCAAGCCAAGCGCCGCGACACGCCGGCCGATCGCGGGGTAGGCCGCGCTGGTGAGCGCGAGATCGCCGATGGGATCGCCGCCATAGGTATCGAAGCCAGCCGACAGCACCAGAAAGCGCGGCGCGTGCTCGGCGATCGCCGCCAGCGCCCGATCGAGCACGGCCAGGTAGCGCACGTCGTCGACGCGGGCTTCAAGCGGGAAGTTCAGCGTGTAGCCAAGGCCCGCGCCCGCGCCGCGCTCGCCGGCATAGCCCGAAAAGTACGGGTACTCGCGCGCCGGGTCGGCGTGGATCGAGACGAACAGCACGTCGGCGCGCTGGTAGAAGATCTGCTGCGTCCCGTTGCCGTGGTGAAAATCGATGTCGAGGATCGCGACGCGCTCGCCGGGCGCGGCCAGGTAGGCGGCGGCAATTGCGGCATTGTTGAGGTAGCAGTAGCCGCCGTAGAGATCCGTGCCAGCATGGTGCCCAGGCGGGCGGCAGAGCGCATAGGCAAGCGGTTGGCCTTCGAGCAGCAGCGCCGCCCCGGTGAGCGCGGTATCGGCCGAGGCGCGCGCGGCCTGGTAGGTGCCGGCCGCGATCGGCGCGCTCAGATCGAAGCAGTAGTAGCCGGGCGCGACCAGCGGGTGCAGGCACGGCTGGCTCATCCAGCGCACCGCGAGCGTACTGGGCAGCACCGCAGCCGGGTTGCCGCCAGCGGCAACCCAGCGTTCGTATGCCGACTCAAGATACTCAAGGTAGGCCGATTCGTGGACAGCATGGAGTGGCGCAACGCCGAACTCGCGCGGCGGCAGCAGCGGCCCGAGGCCAGCGCGCTCGATCGCCGCGACAATCATGTCGACGCGGGCCGGCGACTCGTATGGCGGAATGAGCCGGCCGTCGTAAAACTCGTGCGGGGGGTTGTGCAGCGCGTGTTTGGGCGAAACAACCGTGATCATACACTCCTCTGAAGCCCGAGGGCCTGAAACGCGGCGAGTGCCGGTAGCACACGAACTCGGTGCCAATACAGGGCGCAGTGTACCACAGCAGAGGCAGCGCAGATACGGCCAAATACTGTAGCATCCTTTTTGCGCTCCGCTGCGTCATACAGGGTGCGAAGAGTGCAACGTTCGGAAGGCTTGCGAGCCTCCAAAGCTCCCTCTGGGATGATCAGGCTCGCGCAACGCCTTTTGCCCCCACCCCTCGCCTGGCAGGCGAGCGCGAGGGCCGACGTAGCACGAGCCCTGGTTGGGGCGCGTCGCTATTTCTGAGACCCTAAAGGACTGTGGTACACTGTTAGGAGTGTCCATCGCAGGCAGTGATGTTCGGTGCCGGTATGATCAACCTGATCGACAAACACAGCTTTATTGCCATTTTGCTCGCGGTGACGCTGGAAGAGCTCGGCATCCCGATGCCCATCCCGACCGATCTGCTGATCGTATTTGCTGGGATCAAAGGCGCCGGCTCGCTGGCCAACCTCGCGATCTGGTTTGTGCTTCTGAATATTGCGTCGGCGCTGGGAGCGAGCGGGCTGTATGCGGTGGTGCGCCGCGGCGGTAGGCCGCTGGTGGATCGCTTCGGCAAGTATGTGCACCTCGGCCCGAAAGAGCTGGCGCGCGCCGAGCGGATACTTTCGCGCGGCGGCTGGAGCAGCATCGCCGTGGCGCGCGCGGTGCCAGGGCTGCGCTACCTTGCCGTGGTGGCTTGCGGCCTGCTGAACATCCCGTACCGGCGCTTTATCAGCGCGCATATTGTTGGCTCGTCGGTGTATATTGTGGTGTTTCTGGCGCTTGGCGCGGTGTTCGGCCCGGCTGTGATGCACTACGTGCACCTGCCGGCAGTCGAGCTGCGGCTGGTGTGGCTGCTGCTGCTCGCGATCGGGCTGCCGCTGCTGCTGGCCTGGTTCTGCTACCGCGGGCATGCCGAATATACCGTGGCGCCATCGCGCCGGCGCACGCTTGGGGCGATTGTGCTGGCGTGCTTCGCGGGGGCCACGGCGCTCGGCGCCAGCTGGGCTGCGGCCGCGTCGCTGGCCGATGTGTTCGACAACCCGCGCCAGCTGAATATTGCGTTTGCGCTGGCAAATGTGCTGCTGGGCCGCGGCCTGCAGCCAACCAGCGCATATATGCTGGTGTACAGCGCGATCCTGCTGCTCTGCATCGGGGTGGGCACGTTCTACTACGAGGTGGTGCTTCCGGCGTTGGCGCCGCGCGGCACGACGCTGGCGCGGCAGACGCTGGGGCTGATGCTGCTTGGGGTGCTGCTGGTGTGCAGCTTCCTGGGGCCGGCGCTGGCGGCCTCGCGCGGCGGCCCGATCGAGCGCTGGTGGGCGGCGGGCGGGCCGGCGTACCTGGCGCTGGCGCTGCTGATCGGCATCATTAGCTACGCGCTCACTACCGCATGCGCCCGCGCGCTCGCAATTGCCATTCTGCCGTCGCTGCGGCGCAGCGAAAAGCTGCCGGTGGTAGCTGCGCCAGCCGCGCCATCACTCGCTCCCGCCGAGCCGCCACAGCCACAAGACGATCGGCCGGGGGTTAAGCCGGCGCCGTAGCTGGCGCGAGCCTGCATGCCGCCAGGCCTCGGCACACCGCGCGAGCGCGCCCCACTTCACCGCTGTGCGCTTACACCGAATTCGCTTTATTATGTATTGGGCAAATACACCCTGCATGGTGGGGACGCGGGGGCGGCTTCGCCGCTCCGCAGAAATCTTGGTTATGGTGCGGCGGCTTCGCCGCGCCGCACCATAACCAATGTGCAGCATGTGCTTGCCCAGCACAAAATTCGCTTTATTATTTACACTTTGGTGGGGTTTGGGGGCGATTTCGCCACCCCCAAATTTCTTTTTATGATGCACTGCGTGGCTTCGCCACACAGTGCATCATAAACTCGAAGTGACCAAGCGAAGAGCGGATTACTTCTTCACCTGCTCGAGGAAATACTTGCGGAACTTCGCAACCTTAGGCGCCACCACCGCGCGGCAGTAGGGCTGGCTGCTATTGTTCGCATAGTACTCCTGGTGGTAATCTTCGGCGCGGTAGAAGCGGGTGAACGGCACCACCTCGGTCACGATCGGAGCATCCCAAACCCCCGCCGCCGTGATCTCGTCGATCACGTGGCGGGCCTGCTGCTGCTGCTCGGGCGAGTGGTAGAAGATCGCCGAGCGGTACTGCGTGCCGACGTCGGCGCCCTGGCGGTTGAGCGTGGTCGGATCGTGGATGGTGAAGAACACCTCGAGCAGATTCTTGAACGAGACAGCGCCCGGGTCGAAGGTGATCTGCACCACCTCGGCGTGGCCGGTGGTGCCGGTGCAGACCTGGCGGTAGCTGGGGTTGTGCACCTGGCCGCCGGCATAGCCCGACTCAACCTCGATCACGCCGCGCATCTGGTCGTACACGGCCTCGAGGCACCAGAAGCAGCCGCCGGCCAAGGTTGCCACCTCGGTGCGCGCTGGCGATCGCGGGGTAGATGTATCGGTCATTTGGAAAACCTTCTTTCTGTGCTTGGGCCAGCGGCGCCTACTATGCAGCGCCGCTCACCGATATAGTCCTGGCGGCGGGCGGATTGTTACAGCCCTGGCGCGATCTCGCCGGCGAGCTGTTCGAGGAACTGGCGCATGAAGCTGGTGCGGCGCAGCGCCTCGTCGCGGCCGGCCTGCGTCTGCATGGTATCGGCCAGGCGCAGCAGCTTCACGAAAAAGTGATCGACGGTGTTCAGCCGATCGTCGGGCGGGCGCTGGCGCGGGAAAGGCTCGGATGGGTCGTACAGGCGCCGGCCGAGCTGGCCGCCGAGCATGAGGCAGCGCGCGATCCCCACGGCGCCGATCGCGTCGAGCCGATCGGCGTCCTGAACCACGCGGGCCTCGGGGGTGCGCGGCGCGATGCCGGCCGAGAAGCTATGCGCCTCGATCGCGTGGCCGATCGCCGGCAGCAGCGCGGGCGGGTAGCCTTCGGCGCGCAGCCAGCGGGTGGCGGCGTCGGCGGCCAGCGCCGAGGCGCGCGCGCGGTCGGGCGAGTCTTTCGGCACGTACACGCAGTCGTGCAGCCAGGCGGCCGGCAGCACCACCGCGAGGTCGGCGCGCTCGGCGCGCGCAAGCGCTGCGGCGTTTGCGGCCACGCGGCGGATGTGCGCGATATCGTGGGCGGCGTCGGCGGAGTGCGCGGCTGCGGCCAGGAACTGCTCGCAGCGCGCCTGCCAGGGCGCCCAATCGTTCTGCGTCATCTTCAGGGCATTCACGGTTTCAGCCAGCTCTCACGGCGGCATCACGCCGCCACACGTAGCGCGGGGGTAGTATACAGGATCGGAAGCAGGGCGCGCAATCGCGCCGCATGCCTGCCGGAAGAGGCTTGGAAAGCGCCGAGCTGGCGTGCAGGCCATCCGGGCAGGCGGATAGCAGAGGAGGTTTTGTGATGATACGAAATGCTTTGCCGGGCGCGCGGGCGCTCGGGTTCGGCGCCATAGCCCTGGCGCTGCTGGCCGGCTGCGCAGCCCCCGGCAGCCCAGGCAGCAGCCCTACCGCCGCGCCGAGCGCGGCGCCACAGCCCACCGCAGCCGCCACCAGCGCCCCAGCGCCCACCGCTCAGCCGCAGCCCACCGCTCAGCCACAGCCCACCGCAGCCGCCACCAGCGCCCCAGCGCCCACCACCCAACCGCAGCCGAGCGGCGATGTCGACCCAGCGGTGCAGGTGGTGGCCGACTACTATGTGGCGATCAGCCAGCAGCAGTTCGACGCGGCCTACGCGCTGTGGGCCAACGGCGGGGCCGCCAGCGGCCAGACGCTCGAGCAGTTCAAGGCCGGCTTCGCGCGCACGGCGGCGGCCAGCCTGCGCCTGGGCCAGCCCAAGCCGACAAGCAACGCGGTGGCGGTGCCGATCGAGCTGATCGCAATCAGCAACGACGCCGACGCGCAGAAGCCGCAGATCGTGCAGCAGTTTCGCGGCATCTACACCGCCGCCGCCACCGCCGACGGCTGGCGGCTGACGAGCGCGTCGGTGGAGGAGGTGCGCGACGGCGCGCTACCGCCGGCCGAGCTGGCCGACCCAGCGCAGACGCTGCAGAACTACTACGCGGCGATCAACAGCCAGCAGATCGCGCACGCCTACACCTTCTGGGGCAACAATGGCCAGAATAGCAACCAGCGCTATGTCGATTTCGCGCGTGGCTTCGCCAACACAGCGCAGGTGAGCGCGGCGCTGGGCACGCCGCAGATTGGCGCGGCGGCCGGGTCGATCTACGCCGAAATACCGGCGCTGGTGAGCGCAAAGCAGCGGGATGGCAGCCAGCAGACATTCTGCGGCACGTACACCATGCGCAAGCTGAATGTGCCGCCGTTCGACCAGCTGGGCTGGCATATTGAGAAGGCCGACATGGCGCAGCACGCAGCGGTGCCGGCGGCCGACGCCGCGCGCGTGCTGGCGAACGGCTGCAAGTAATCGTACTTGTTCATCTTCGGTGTGCGGCTTTTCCGCGCTCCGCGCAGAAAAGCCGCACACGATACGGAGCATAGCACCGCTCTGCCGAAAGCTGAGCGCGCCAGCCGCGTACGCCCTAGAAATAAAGCGTGTGCTGAGGCCGTTTGATCAGCGCCAGCCGAACCCGGCGACACGATCGGCGGCGAGGCGGCCGAGCAGCACGCGGTAGGGCGCAGGATTGTTCGGATGGTACTCGAAGCGCGCGCGCTCGAACCACTGCACCAGCAGCGTCTCGCCATTAGGCAGAGGCTCGTAGGCCGGCGGCGTGAGCGGGTAGCCCCACAGCGCCAGCGCCTCGCGCTCGCTCACGCCAGCATCGCCTAGCTCGAGGCCGTGCGTGCGCCAGTATTCCCAAAACTCGGGCGCGATCGCCTGGCCTGTCGTGTCAAAGTAGTGCGGCGTGCTCGGGCTAGCCTTGGGCAGCGCCTGCCAGTCGCGGCCCTGCGCGGCCAGCGCCTCGGCGCCGAGGCGGCCCAGCTCGACGATATAGGGCGTGCCGCCGTTCTCGGGGTGGTACTCGAAGCGCTGGCGCTCGAAAAACTGCACGGTGTAGTCCGCGCCGGTATCGGCGCTGCGCTGCAGAAACTCTTCGGTGAGCGCGAAGCCAAATACTGGCAGGCCGCCATTGCGCCCCCAGAATGCCGCGAACTCGCCGCCGAGCGAGTGGCCAGTTTCAGGAAAGAACGCGCGCCCAGCGATGGCCGGATCGGCGGGGTCGCGCGGCGCGTCGGGCAGGAGGCTGGCGATCGGCCGCGCCTGCAGGGTATAGCCGCCCGAGGGCGCGCTCTCGAACCAGGCCAGCACGCCGCCGCCAGCCGCGATGCTGGCCCTGACCGCCGAATTGCCAGCTTGAAACCGGCTCGCGCTCACCGGGTCGTAGCCCCACGGGCCAGGCGCCGCTGCGTGATTCCAAAACAGCCAGCGGTCGGCCAGTGTGATGTCGAGGTTGGCATGCGGGCCGCTGCGGCGGCGCTCGATAAGGGGCGGCTCGCGCTCGACAAGCAGGTTGTTGCGATCGACGTAGGCCAGCCGGTCGCCGCTGAGATCGAACGGGATGCGCTGGTCGTCGTGGCAGGCGCCATCGGCAATTGGCTGCGGCGCGCCGCCGCCGAGCGACACGACCGAGAGCACCGGGCACGCGGCGGGAGTGCCGTCGGGCGATCCCGACTGCACCCAGGCGGCCCAGCCGCCGCTGGCGCGCGCGTCGCGCAAGTCGTAGTCGTGGGCCAGCGGCAGGCGGATCACCTCGGTGGGCGGGCCGGCGTCGGGGGCAAGGCGGCGGGTCTTCAGCACCGCCGTGGTGGGCGCGCCGCCCACGGGCGCAATCTCCCACCACACCGCCGTGTCGGCGAAGACATCGGGGAACAGCCCGCCATTCTCGGCGACCACCCAGCCGGTGCCGGTGCGCAGGTCGCGGGCTACCAGCGGGCTGGCGGCGCCCAAGGCGCCATCGCGCCACACCAGGATGCCGTCCCCGAGCGCGAAGCCGGCGCCAAACCGGCCCATGTAGCTTGAGTACGAGAGCTGGCCGAGCTGCAGCCGAACCTGGCCGCTGGCGAGATCGGCCACATACAGGTTGGCGTAGCGGGTGAAGCGGGTGGGCTGCACATCTTCGGCCCAGGCGACGTACGTGCCGTCGGTGCGCACGGCGAGCGGGGTGCCGGCGACCGCAATGTGAAACCCGGCCGCAGGCGCGGCGTGCGCCGCGCCCGGCAGGCCTGCCACGAGCAGCGCGGCCAGCACGACAAGTGGGAATGCGGATAAGCGGTGCATACTGCCTCCAATCGCGATCAGATCGCTTTTTCACAGCATATGCAGCCGCCCAGCGGCGCGCGACGGCACGCGGGTGACGCGGCAATGAGAAGACGCTCACACGATGAAAAACGTGGCAGTGGCGTACTATAGCAGAGCACAGAAAGGACGGAGGACGGAGGACGAAGGACGGAGGACGAAGGACGGCGTTGATTCGTCAGCAGAGCACAGAAAGGACGGAGGACGGAGGACGAAGGACGGCGTTGATTCGTCAGCAGAGCACAGAAAGGACGAAGGACGGAGGACGGAGGACGGCGTTGATTCGTCAGCAGAGCACAGAAAGGACGAAGGACGGAGGACGGCGTTGATTCGTCAGCAGAGCACAGAAAGGACGGAAGACGGAAGACGGAGGACGGAGGACGGAGGACGGCGTTGATTCGTCTTCTGTTTTTCGTCAAACCTGGTTCGGATGTATGACAGCCCGCACTTAGAACACTCGATCACCGTGATACGCTCCGGGGCAATCGACAGGATCGCTAGCTCTGCCACCGTGATGCGCTCAGGGTCAATCGGCAGGTCGCTATCCCTGCTCTTGGCTATGGGCGCCAGTTTCCTCGCGCAGTGCGATCAGGCGCCCGGTGCCGACCTGCTCGAGCCCACGGGCCACCTGGCCATCGCCGACAAGAAAGGCGTGCACTGCGGCGTGCGGCAGCGCCAGCACCACCAGCGGCGTGAGCGACACCACGCTAGCGACCGGCGGGGTGCCGCGCAGCAGCTCGATCTCGCCGAAGAACTCTTCGGGGCCGAGCTGGGCGATCGTATGAACCTTGGCCGGCTCGTCGCCCTGCGGCTCGGCGCGGGCCAGCACGGTGGCGCGGCCCTGGCGGATGAGGTAGAACACGCCCGAGGGCGTGCCCTGGCGCACGATCACCGCACGCGCCGGGAACTGCTGCTGGCGGGCGATGTTGGCCAGGCCGCGCAGGGTATTGCGCGGCAGCTCGGCGAAGATCGGCACGCGCTCGAGCAGCTTCAGCCGCGCGGCAGCATCGCGCGCCGTGGCCGATTGCCCGCCGCGCCGCGCGAAGGCGCGGACCTCGGCGGCCGGAATAAACAGCAGGCCGGAGTCGATCGCGGCGCGGTAGAATGCGTCGCTGGGCGCGTCGGCATCGAGAAACTCGGCGCCGAACGAGTCGCCGCGGTGCAGCTCGGCGGCGAGCATACCGTTGCGCATAGCGGTGACCTCGCCAGCCTCGACAACCCACACGCCGGGGGCGCGCTCGCCGGGGCCAAGCAGCAGCGCGCCGGCCAGCGCCTGGCGCTCTTCGATCGCGTGAGCCAGCGCCGCCAGCTCGTCGTCGTCGCAGGCCAGGAACTCGTCGACCTGGCGCAGCAGGCGCAGGCGCGCGGCGCGCACATCGCCGAACGCATTCGAGAGCGCGCGCGCCCAGGGGGTATCGGGGAAGCAGTAGCGGCTGGCGGTTTCGCGCTCGGGCCAGGGCAGCGCGTCGTAGGCGGCCTGGATTGCGCGGCGGGCGAAGGTGGCGCCAGCGATCGACTCGACGGTAGCGACGGCATAGCGCAGCACCTCGGCATAGCGCGCGCCCTGGAGGTCGAGCGGCAGGGCCTGCACCAGCGGGCTGATACGCACGCGCTCGCGGTCGAGCGTCACGTCCCAGTTGGCGGTGGCGGCCAGCACATCCATGCGGTCGTCGAGCGCGCGGGTGCGGCGGGCGCCATACACCGCGAGCAGCAGGCCATAGCAGCCGGCGTAGCAAAACTGAAACGCGCGGGTAAGGCGCTGCTGCTCGCTGATGCTGGGCTCGTGCGGCCAGGCAAGCTCGTCGGGCGCGATCTGGCGCAGTGTCGCGAGGTGCACCAGCCAGCCGCCGGCCCACAGCCCAGCCGCCAGGACGCCCAGCAGCGAGGGCCGGCCGCTCAGATCGGCGACGTACGCGGCCGTCTGCACCAGCGCGGCGCACCAGAGCAGCACCCAGGCCCAGATCAAGCGCGAGTCGTACAGGTCGAACAGGCGCGGCAGCAGCAGCGCCAGCGCCAGCGCGCCGCAGTAGGCCGGCGCGGCCACGGCCACCTGGCCGATCAGCGATTCGCGCAGCGGGGCGATCAGCAGCGCAGCCGCGCCGACGCCAAAGGCCGCCAGCAGCAGCAGCGCGGTGCCGGCAAGCTCGCGCGGCGTCGAGAGGCGCAGATCGACGTCGAGCAGCGCGGCAAAGCCGGCCACCAGCAGAAAGATGAACGCGACGCCATCGGCCGTGAGGCGCGCCCACTCGGGGGTTGGCGCGGCGCGCACGGCCGCCGCCAGCGCCGCCAGCGCGGTCATCACCGCGAGCGACTGGAGCGCGGTGGCGATCGCGGCGCGGCGGTAATCGGGCAGCACCGCCAGCAGCGCGCCGAGCGCCAGCGCCCACAGCAGCGGCGCGACTGCGGCGGCCCAGCCTGGCGGCGTGGCCTGGCCGGCGCCGGAGGCGCGCCATGACAGCGCGGCCAGCAGCAGGGCCAGCGCACCGGCCAGCGCGGCCAGCAGCGCGGGCTGGCGGCCATAGCCACGGCGCAGCAGCCAGCCAAGCGCCGCGCGGCCAAGGCCCACGGCCGCGAACACCAGCGCAGCCAGCAGCGGCAGCAGCACCAGCAGCACCAGCACGACGGCCACCAGCCGCGGCAGGGGCGTGCCGGCATCCCACAGCGCGCCGATCGTGCCGAGCAGCTTGCGGTTCCAGAACTGCACCGCGAAGCCGATCGCCAGCGCCGAGTAGAGCAGCGCCAGCAGGCCATACACCGCCAGAAAACGCTCTTCGCGTGTGAACTGCCCAGCGGCCAGCGAGCGCCGATTTGAGCTGTCGGCAGCCGGCGCGGGGCGCAGCTTGCTCCACAGCGGCCCGCGCACAAAGGCCAGCGCGCGGCGGCGCAGATCGGGCATGCGCAGCCAGTCGACCAGGATGAAGTAGCCGTCGAGCTCGAGCAGCGGGTTGGCGTTGAACAGCGTGGCGATGTAGCAGGTGAGCGCCAGCTTATAGGCCACGGCGGCCAGCAGGTGGTCGGGCCGCAGCAGTACGAAGAGCGCCGCCGCTCCGCCGACGAGCAGATCGGACATGGGGCCGGCGGCCGAGACGAGCATGCGCGCGCCGCGCGGCGCGCGCCAGATGTCGCTGGTATCGACAAAAAACGCGGGCATTCCGAAGTAGAGCATCAGGCCGCCGGAGCGCAGGTCGCGGCCGTAGTGCTTCACAGCCAGCGCGTGGGCGCTCTCGTGCAGAAAGAACGACAGCAGCAGCGCGAGCCAGAGCAGCGCAAGCTCGAACGGCAGGCTGGCGCTGCTGAGCACCGGCGGCGCGCCGGCGCCAAGCAGCAGCGCGGCGAACGCGCCCAGGCCCACCAGCGCCAGCGCCAGCCACAGCGCGGCGAACGGCCAGCTGAACAGCAGCCAGCCGGCGGCGCGGTAGATCGCGGCGTAGAAGCCGTCGATATTCGGCAAGGCCCACGTGGCGCGCGTGAGCCGGCGCAGCAGCCGGCGGCCCCAGCCTTCGGCGGTGCGCGCCTCGAGGCCGGCAGCCAGCGCGCGATACACGCCGGCCGGCTGGTCGGTGAGGAAGCCCTCGGCGCGCAGCGCGGCCACGAGCTCGCCCACCGGCAGGAGCTGCTTGGTTTGCAGGAACGCCTGCGTCGCCAGCTGGGCGACGGTGCGGGTGCCGTCCATCTGGCGCCACAGGTCGCGCTGGGCGGTGGTGAGGCGCAGGTAGTTGCCGCGCGGGCTGCGAATAATCGTGATCGCCTGGCCGTCCTCGACAACGCTATCTTCGGCCACATCGGGCACGGCGCGCGGCCGGAACTGCGCCGGGTCGACGCGGGCGGCCAGCGCAGGCCAGAGGCTGCCGGGCTGCGGCGGCGGCGCGCCGTGCAGGCGCCGGCCAATGCCGCGCCAGAGATCGCCGTGGCTGGGCACACCGGCGGCGTGGGCCAGCGCGGCCCACAGCCCGGCGGGCGCGTGGGCAGGGCGGCGGGGATGCGCAGGCCGGGTTGGGGGCGTGTCGCTCATAGGCTCTCGCAGCTCGATCGCACTGGCTCGATCGTAGCATGCCGGCGGCGCGATGTCGAGCAGAGCATACGAGCGGCAGTCGGATCGTGCGGGAAGCGACGATGCGCCTAGCGGATCGTCACCTGGGCGGCCGGAATGGCGTCGGCCGGGCGGCCAGCCAGCGCGATCGGCGGATGCGCGCCGCTGGCAGGGTCGAACATACCCAGCGCGATCGTATACGTGCCGGCGGGCAGGCCGGCGGGCAGCGGCACGTCGTTGATATCGACCACAACTGTGCCGGGGCGCCACGAGCTGGTGGGGAAGCGCCCCTGCCATGGCGGGGCATCGCGCTGGGCCACGGTGTTGCCGGCCGCGTCGAGCAGGTGCACGAAGATAAAGAAATCGCGGTCGAAGGGCTGCTCGACGACCCAGAAGGTGCGCAGGCCCAGCCAGCCGGCCGCGCGGTCGGGCTGGCCCAGCGCCACGCCGGCCAGCCGCGCGCCGCCAACCATGGCCCCGGCAATGTGCAGCGGCGCGTCGCCGGCGGCAAGGCCGGTGGCGTAGATCGCCAGGTGCGGCCCGAGCATATCGCGTGGCGTAGCGCCGCCGAACTCGGCCAGCGGCGCGCCGGCCAGGGCGGTGTACGCAGGGGGTATCGGCCACTGGCGCCACGCGTCGGACGAGGCCAGCAAATAGCCGTAGCCCTGGCTACGGTACCACGCCAGGTCGTGGCGCGTAAGCGGGGCCTGCTCGGCCCAGCGGCTCTCGGCGGGGCCGGGCAGCGCGCGCAGCTCGGCCGCGACGCGCACTCCCGGCGGCACGTGCTCGTCGATCCAGGCCAGCGCCTGTACGCGCGTATCGCCGCGCAGCAGCCGGGCGGTGTAGGCCCAGCTGCTCAGGGCCGGCGGCAGCAGCAGCGCAGCGCCCAGGGCCAATGGCACGAGGTAGCGGGCTGGCTGCCAGGCACTTTTCCCCCGCCCGCTCAGGCCCGCGGCCCAGGCGCTGGCCGCGGCAAACGCCACGCCCAGCGGCAGCGCGCCAAGCACCACCAGCGGGAGCATGTTGCGGGTGAAGTGGCTCTGCTGAGCCAGATGCAGCAGCAGGTAGGGCAGCGCGAAGCTCAGCCAGATCAGGCCGGCGGCGCGCTGGCGCCCCGGCCGCGCAAGCAGCAGCGCCAGCCCGGCCAGCACCGCCAGGCAGGCCAGCCAGCCGAGGCCCTCGCTCCAGAAGAAGTCGGCGTAGCCGGCGATATTCCAGGCGCCCACGAAATCGCCGTGGGCCGTCTCGGCGTAGTCCTTCACCTGGCCCAGCAGGCCGCCGCGAAACTCGGCCCAGCTGAGCAGCGCGTAGGGCGTGCCGGCCACAAAGCCGAGCGCCGCCGCGCCGCCGGCGGCAAGCAGGCGCGGCGCGCGGGCGAGCGAATGGCGCGGCGAGGCCAGCACGTGCGCGGCGGCGACCATCAGCGCGGCCACGCCGGCGTTGTACTTAGCCGAGGCCGCCAGCCCGGCAAACGCGCCGGCCGCGAGGTAATCGCGCCAGCGGCCGTGCCAGGCCAGCGCCAGCGCCGCGCCGAATGCCAGCAGCACCAGCCAGGCGCTGGCCATATCGGTGGTGACGTACTGCGAGTGGCGCAGGTGAAACGGCGCCAGCGCCAGGAACAGCGCGGCCACGAACCCGGCGGCGCGCCCCGCAACCTGGCGCGCCACGCGAAACGCCGCCACGATCGTCAGCGCCGCGATTGCGGCGGTGAGCATGCGCCCCCAGAAGAAAAAGCCGGGAATGGTGGTGTACTGGTGCGTGGTGATGATCATCTGGTCGAGCGCGGCATAGCGGCCCTGCGCCAGGCCCCAGCGGAAGTGCGCCGTCAGCACCGAGAGCAGCAGGTAGACGTACAGCGAGGGCTTCTGGAAGAAGTGCGGGTTGGGGTCGCCGGTGCGCAGCATCTGCACGACATAGTCGATCGGGTTGGGCTCGTCGGGGTGGTCGACAAACGGCAGGTTGAGCCGCGCCGTCCAGGCGCGCAGCGCAAACGCGGCGAGCGCAATCACGGCGAGCGCGAGCCACTCCCAGTGGCGCGGGAGGGCGCGCGTGGCTGGCCGGCGGGCGGCCTGATTGCGGGCGGCTTCGGGCTGCATGGCGTGGCCGGCCGGCGAGCTAAGCATTCGCGTGGGCCGCCCGGCGCGGGCTATTATACCAAGGATGGCGCCGGCCGCAGCCGGCCGCGCGATCTGCGTTACAATAGCGCCATGCACGCGATTCCCGATCTGCAACTCGAGCTGAGCGACGTGAGCGTCGGCTATGGCGCGCGCCAGGTGCTGGCGGGCGTAAGCCTGGCGCTGCGCGCGGGCGAAACGCTGGTGGTGGCCGGGCACAACGGCAGCGGCAAGAGCACGCTGCTGCGGGTGCTATGCGGTCTGCAGCGGCCCAGCGGCGGGGCGGTGGTGTACCACGCCGCCGGGCAGCGCTACGCCCCCGAGCAGGCGCGCGCGCTGGTGGGCTGGGTCGCGCCCGATCTGCAGCTGTACCGCGAGCTGACGGCGCTGGAGAACCTGCGGTTCTTCGCGCAGGTGCGCGGCCTGCGGCCAGGCGAGCGCGAGCTTGAGGCGCTGCTGGAAGAAGTAGGGCTGGGCGGGCGCGGCGGCGACCTGCTGGCGGCCTACTCGTCGGGGATGGCGCAGCGGCTGCGCTACGCCTACGCGCTGCTGCACCGCCCGCCGGTGCTGCTGCTCGACGAGCCGACCGTCACGCTCGACGAGCGCGGCGCGGCGCTGGTCGAGCAGGTGGTGCAGCGCCAGCGCGCGCGCGGCATCGTGGTGATCGCCACCAACGACCCGCGCGAGCTGCGCTACGGCGACTATGTGCTGAGGCTCTCGACGAGCTGAGCCAGCGACAGCGGAATGGTGGCGAGCTGCCGGAAGGCGCGCGACGACTTGCGCAGCGTGAGCTGGTGGTCGATGATCCAGATCGCGTAGTGCGGCTCGAGCTGGGTGCGGCAGCCGGCGGCCTGGGCGCAGCGCTGGCCCGACGACATTGGCATCAGGTAGAGCGAAGGGTAGACGGTGAACGCCACCACGTGCAGGTCGCCGACGGCGATCTGCACGTCGGGCGGGCGCAGCGTGACGCCGCCCAGCCAGAGCCCCAGCAGCACGCTGAGCGCGAGCGCCATGCTACAGCCGTTGAGCACAGCCGCGTACTTCGCCCACACCGCCCACGAATGCCCGCGCATGCAACCACCTCCCCACCGCTCCGGCCGCCACGTGTGGCCAGCTTGTTTGCACATACAATGCCAACGAAGCACATTCTATTTAGCAAAGGAGCACGAGCCGTGAAGATCGTCGACCTCAGATGCGCCGTGATCGGCGGCAGCCCGGTTGTGCGGGTGCTCACCGACGAGGGGATCGTCGGGCTGGGCCAGGTTGAGTCGTTTAAGCCATACCTGAAGCCGCACATCCTGTTCTACAAGCCATACATCCTGGGCGAAGACCCGACAAACGTCGAGCGGGTGATGCTGAAGATCCGCCGCCTCGGCAGCTTCAAGCCCTGGGGCGCGGCGGTGAGCGCGATCGAGATGGCGCTGTGGGATATCGCCGGCAAGGCCGCCGGCATCCCCGTGTACAAGCTGCTGGGCGGCAAGGTGCGCGACAGCGTACGCGCCTACAACGGCGGCGTGCGCTTCCCAATGAACGGCTACACCCCGCAGGATTACGCCGACGACGCAGCCCGGATCAAGGCGTCGCCCGAGGGCTTCACGATCGTCAAGCAGCCGATCGGCTTCCACAGCCCAATGCCGGCGCACGTGCCAAACTTCTTCTATGGCGAGGTGCAGAACCGCGCGCCGAACTTCCAGCGCGGCGAGCCCAACGCCGGCCCGCCGCACCCCAACCGCGGCCTGCTGACCGAGCGCGGCCTCAGGCATATCGTCGACTGCGTGGCGGCGATGAAGGCAGTGCTGGGCGACGAAGTCGGGCTGGCGCTCGATTGCGGGCCGGGCTGGATGCTGCCCGACGCCATCCGGCTGGCGCGCGCGCTCGAGCCGCTGCACATCCTCTGGCTGGAAGACCTGATCACCGGCGACTACACGCCCTACGTGCTGGCCGACCTGTACCGCGAGGTGACGCGCCACGCCACCACGCCCATCCACACCGGCGAGCAGCTGTACCTGCGCCAGAACTTCAAGGAGCTGATCGAAAAGCAGGCCGTGAACATCGTCGGCCCCGACCCCGCCGACGTAGGCGGGCTGGCCGAGCTGAAGTGGATCGCCGAGTATGCCGACCTCCACGGGATCATGATCGCGCCGCACGGCGTGTTCGACGGCCCGATCGGCATTGCCGCGCTGGTGCAGGTGTGCGCTACGCTGCCCTCGAACTTCATTGCGTTCGAGTGCCCGGCGCTCACGCCGGCCTGGTGGCGCGATGTGGTAACCGGCCTGCCCGACCCGCTGATCAAGAACGGCATGATCGAGGTGTGGGACCGGCCGGGCCTCGGCGTCGACCTGAACCCTGAGGCCGCGCTGCCGCACCTATCCGAGGACGATCGCGGCTTCTTCGACGCCTGATGCTCCATTCGGCTGAACATTTGCCCTATAGTGGGGTTCGGGGGCGGCTTCGCCGCCCCGGCTGATCGCTTGGATTATGGTGGGGGTTCGGGGCGGCGAAGCCGCCCCGCTGATCGCTTGGATTATGGTGAGGGTTCGGGGCGGCTTCGCCGCCCCCGAAATTTCTTCTGGCGGCGCCCGGCAAGCCGGGCGCCGCACAAGAAAACACAAGTAATCAAACGGAGTTGGCATGGGTTCTGCTACAATACGGCGCGAGACAAGCCAAGCGGGGAAACCATGGCGAGCACATTTTTCGCGCCGAGCGAGTATAGCGACGGCGACCTGAGCATCCGCGCCTACCGCCCGGGCGACGGCGCGGCGCTGCAGCGCGCGACGCTGGCCTCGTACGAGCACCTGCGGCCGTGGATGCCGTGGGCCACCAACGACTACAGCATCGAGCAGGCCGAGGCGGTGTGCCGGCGCGCGCACGCCAACTACCTGCTGAACGACGATTTCACGCTGAGCATCTGGCTGGGCGGCGAGCTGGCGGGCGGCAGCGGCTTTCACCTGCGCGAGGGGCCGCTGGCCTCGCGCAACGCCCAGATCGGTATGTGGATCAGCGCGGCCTACGCCGGGCAGGGGCTGGGCTCGCGCGCGCTGGCGGCGCTGCTGGCCTGGGGCTTCAGCGACTGGCCGTGGGAGCGGCTGACGTGGCACTGCGACACGCGCAACGTGGCCAGCGCGCGCGTGGCCGAGAAGAACGGGCTGACGCGCGAGGGCACGCTGCGCGCCGACCGCTTCGGCGTCGACGGCCAGCGCCGCGACACGCATATCTACGCGATCCTGCGCGACGAGTGGCTGCAGCGCCAGGGTGCGTAGGCCAGGCGCGGCTCGTGCCGACGATCGCGCGGGCCGCGCCGAAAATCGCAGGGCGCCCCCGCCCAGGCAGCGTGGTGTGGCCTGGCTCCGGCGCGGGCAAGCCTACCCGCGCGCCGCGCGGATCAGCGCGGTGGGCACGCTGAACGAGTACCCCTCGTCGATCGCCAGGCTGGCGCGCACCTCGCGCGGCGCGCCGTCGATCAGCGCGCGGATCTGCGTGATCGCCAGAAACGGCGTGTTCATGCGCGCCACCCACGACTCGAACTCCAGCCGCAGCGGCCACGTGCCGGCCACCTCGGCCGCGAAGCCCGCCGCCGCGCACATTGCCAGCCACTGGTCGGCGGTGTGGTCGCGCACGTGCGAGGGGTCGCGCAGCAGCTCGATCGCGTTGAGAAACGTGTCTTGCGCGGGCGGGTCGGGCGACAGCACATCGACGAGCAGCAGCAGCCCGCCGGGCTTCAGCACGCGGGCGAACTCGCGCAGCGCGGCGAGCGGGTGCGGGTAGTGGTGCGCGCTGTAGCGCGACGTCACGATGTCGAAGGTCGCATCGGCGAATGGCAGCTGCTCGACATCGCCGCGCTTAAAGGTAACGTTGCCAAGGCCGCGCTCGCGCGCGAGCTTGCGGCCCTGCGCCAGCATGGCCTCGGTCAGGTCGATCGCCACAACCTCGGCCGCATGCGCCGCGAACGCCAGCGCGGTGTGGCCGGCGCCGCATCCGGCGTCGAGCACGCGCTCGCCGCCGCGCAGCCCGGCCGCCACGAGCATCGCGCTCAGATCCGGCCCGCTCACGTGCACCGCGCTGGTGGCATAGTTGGCGGCCACCGGCGCGAACTGGCGCTGCACCGAGTCTTTGATGTCTTCCATACTCACGCCTCCCTCAAGCGCTCCTTGCTTATGTATTCGGCTGATCCCTTGCGGTATGGTGGGGGTTCGGGGCGGCTTCGCCACCCCCGAACTTCTTTTGGTATGCCGTGCCCGGCTTTGACGAGCCTGTTTGAAAGGGGTGCGCGAGGGCTTTGCCCTCGCCTCCCTTCTGGCGGGTGGCGGCCACATTCGTGGCCGCCACCGCAGAAAAGTGGAAACTTGGAGGACTTTGTCCTCCAAACCACCCTTTTCAAACAGCTTCTGACGGGCAGGTCATACCAAAAAGAAAGTGATCAAGCGAACAGCGTATGAGATGCCGAACCGCGAAAGTCGTAACCTTGAAAGAACACGAACAGCCAGGGCTACATACTCACCAGCAGCACCCCGCACAGGATCACCGCCACGCCGGCCCACTGCGCCGGAGCCAGCCGCTCGCGCAAGAACACCCACGCCAGCAGCACCGTCACCGCGCTGAACAGCGACGCCAGCGCCGTGACGATCGTGGTGTAGGCGCTGCCAAGGCCCATGTTGAACGCAATAAACGCCAGCGTGTCGAGCAGCGCGCCCAGCACCACCAGCACCCAGCGGGGGGCATTCAGGCGCGCCGGGAGCGCGCGCTGGCGCGCCAGCAGCCCGATCGCGCACACCAGCTCGACGCAGCGCAGCACCAGCACCGGCCAGAGAATGCCCAGCGCCGGCGTCACGTAGTCGAGCGCCCACAGCGACACGCCGAAGCAGAGCGTCACGCCGAGCGCCTCGGGCACGCCCGCCAGCGTGGCGGCCTGGCGATCGTGCGGCGAGCGCGATACCACCACCACGCCGCCGACCAGCAGCAGCGCGCCGAGCAGCGCCAGCCGGGCCGGGCGCTCGCCGGCCAGCAGCGCCAGCAGCGCGCTTACCACCGCAAACCCCGAGGCAATCGGCGACACCAGCGCCAGCGTGCCGATCGCGAACGAGCGGTACAGCAGCAGCGTACCGATCACGTTGAACAGGCCGATGCCCACCACCAGCAGCCATACCAGCGGCGTCGGCGCTGGCGCGCCCGGCCGGAAGAGCAGCAGCGCGCCGGCCAGCACCATGCCCACCAGCTGCACATAGAAGAACGTATGGCGCACGCCGATCGCGCGCGACACGTGCGTCACCACAAAGTCCGACGCGCCCCAGCACAGCGCGGCGGCGATGCCATACACAATGCCCATTGTTTTTACAAGCTCGCTTGATTTCGAGGCTCTGCGGTCTTCCAAACCTCCCGCGCGGGAGGCAGCCACGTAGGTTCTGCGGATCACACGCCCAGGTGAATATAGCGCGCCACCACGCCGATCAGCAGGTCGATGTCGACCGGCTTCTCGAGATACTCGGCCACCTCCAAGTCGGCGGCAATCTCGCGCGCGCGCCGGTCGGCCGAGAGAATGACCACTGGAATGCGGGCCAGCGCCGGGTCGCGCTGCTGCACCGCCCGGAAGGCCCAGCCGCTCATGATCGGCATGGCCAGGTCGAGCAAGATCACACCCGGCGGGCGGGCGGTCGCGCGCAGCTGTTCAAGCGCGTCCTGGCCGTGCACCGCCTGCGCCACCACGTAGCCCTCGTCTTCCAAGATCTCGCCGAGCGCCGCCCGGATACTTGGATCGTCGTCGATCAGCAGTACCTGCATGAGCGCCTCCGTTTGTGCGATCCCATTTACTCGATCGCCACGACAATACGCTTGTTGTTGGCGCCCTTGCTGCGCGTCTTCAGCAGCGTCACACGCCCGACCTCGCGCGTGTTGGCCACGTGTGTGCCGCCGTCGGCCTGAAGGTCGAGGCCGACGATATTGACGGTGCGCACCTGCTGGATGCCCTCGGGCAGCAGGTTGATCTTGGTGCGAATCAGGTCGGGGATCTGAAATGCCTCGGCGCGCGGTAGGATGCGCACCTCGACCGGCCGGGCGGCGGCGATCTCGTCGTTCACCCTTGCGACAATCTCTTGGGCCAGCTCGTTCGAGAAGTTCGGCAGCTCGAAGTCGAGCCGGCCCTCGTCGGTATCCATGTTGCCGCCCGTCACCGGGGCCTTGTAGTCGCGCCAGATCACGCCGCACAGCAGGTGCAGCGCGGTGTGCGTGCGCATGAGCTTGTAGCGCCGCTCCCAATCGACGCTGCCGCGCAGCTCGGCGCCGATATCGGGCAGGCCCTCGCCCGCCAGCGTATGCCACACAGCGTCGCCCTGCTTGCGCACCTCGGCCACCCGCCATACGCGCGCGCCGTCGCCGAGCGTGCCGGTGTCGTGCGGCTGGCCGCCGCCGGTGGCGTACAGCGCCGTGCGATCGAGCGCCACCGCGCCTTGTTCCACCGCCGTGACGCGGGCGTGAAACTCGCGCAGGTAGGCGTCGGTCTGGTAGAGCAATTCTGTCACATCGGTACTCCTGTCGGCGATAATGAGCGATATTCTACCACCAATGCTCATACGCGGCGTTTTTCCTGTACAATAGCCGCGTCGATCTCGCCAGATACTGCGGAGCCCTCCATGCCTTCTACGCCCTGGCGCAACAGCGCCCAGCACCTGCTGCCCGCGCGCGCCGCGCCGGCCGCACCCGGCCAGTACGATATCTATCCGGCCTTTCAGCTCGCGCCCGGCGATATTGCCACGGGCTACGCGCCGATCGCCCGCGCGCTGGCCGGCGCCCGCCAGGCCACGCTCGACGGCTACGTCGGCGTGTTCTGGGACGACATGCGCGCCGGGGTCGACGCCGAGCTGGCGCGCATGGGCCTGCGCGCCGCCTGGCTGCCGGCCGAGCAGGCGCTGCTGCCGGCCGCAGCGATCGAGCGGCTGGTGGCGCCATTTCTCGGCGGCGACGACCCGCTGTTCGGCACACGCTTCACCGGCGATCTCGCCAGCTTCTTCGACGCCGAGCGGCTGGCCGCGCTCGCGCCCGACCCGGCCGCCGACCTGAGCATTGTGTACGGCTGCGGCGCGGCGCTGGCCGGCTGGGATGGCCCGCTCATCTACGCCGACCTGCCGAAAAACGAGCTGCAGTTTCGCGCGCGCGCCGGCAGCGTGGCCAACCTTGGCTGCGCTGCCCCCGGCGACCACAAGCGCATGTACAAGCGCTTCTACTTCGTCGACTGGCCGGCGCTGAACCGCCACAAAGCCAGCCTGGTCGCGCGCGTCGGCCTGCTTGTCGATGCGCAGCGCCCCGCCGAGCCGGCCAGCCTGTCCGGCGAGAGCTTCCGCGCGGCGCTGGGCCAGATGAGCCGCAGCCTGTTTCGCGTGCGCCCGTGGTTCGAGCCGGGGCCGTGGGGCGGCCAGTGGATCAAGCGGCATATCGCCGGGCTGGCGCAGGACGTGCCGAACTACGCCTGGAGCTTCGAGCTGATCGTGCCCGAGAACGGGCTGCTGTTCGCCAGCGACGGCAACCTGCTCGAAGCCTCGTTCGACTGGCTGATGTTCCACGATCACCGCGCGGTGCTTGGCGCGGCGGCCGGGCGCTTCGGCTACGATTTCCCGATCCGCTTCGACTTCCTCGACACTGTCGGCGGCGGCAATCTCTCACTGCAGTGCCACCCGCGCCCCGAGTACGCGCTGCGCGAGTTCGGCGAGCCGTTCACGCAGGACGAAACCTACTACATCCTCGACTGCGAGCCGGGGGCGCGCGTGTTCCTGGGCTTTCAGGAAGACATCGATCCGCCAGCCTTCCGCGCCGCGCTCGAGCGCAGCTATGCCGAAGCCAGCCCGGTCGAGGTCGAGCGCTTTGTGCAGAGCCACCCGGCCGCGCGCGGCGACCTGTTTCTGATCCCCAGCGGCACGATCCACTGCTCGGGCGCCGGCAGCCTGGTGCTCGAGATCAGCGCCACGCCGTATATCTTCACCTTCAAGATGTACGACTGGCTGCGGCTCGACCTGGATGGCCGGCCGCGCCCGCTGAATATCGCGCGGGCGTTTGAGAACCTGGCCTTCGAGCGGCGCGGCGCGCGCGTGCGCGATGAGCTGATCGCCCGGCCGGCGACGCTGGCCGAAGGGCCGGGCTGGCGCGTGGTGCACCTCCCTACGCACCCGGCGCAGTTCTATGATGTGCACCGGCTTGAGTTCGAGCAGGCGATCGAGGTGGCGACCGAGGATGCCTGCCATGTGCTGAGCCTAGTGGAAGGCAGCGCGATACTCGTCGAGACGGCCGGCGGCGCTCGCGGGCGCTTCAGCCACGCCGAAACGTTTGTGGTATCGGCGGCGGCCGGCAGCTACCGCATCCGCAACCTCGGCGGCGGTGTCGCGAAGGTCGTGAAGGCGTTTGTGAAGCCGTAGGCACGCATCCAACAGAAAGCAGCAGCCCCATGAGCGAACTGAGCCCCGGCCACATCCTGGCGCTCGACATCGGCGGCAGCCACGCTGTGGCCGCGGTGGTGAGCCAGCACGACCGCGCGATCGTCGAGGCGTCGCGGGCGCGGCGCGCGACGCAGCCCGACGCCCCGGCCGATGCGCTGCTTGGCGCGTGGGCCGGCGTGCTGGGCACGGCCTACGCCGGCGCGGGCGCGCCGCCGGTGGCGCGGCTGGGCGTGGCCATGCCCGGCCCATTCGACTACGCGCGCGGCGTGTCGCTGCTGCGCCACAAGTTCGCCAGCCTGCTCGGCAGCGACGTTGGCGCGGCGCTGAGCGCGCGCTGGGCTGCCGCCGGCCATCCGCCGGTCGCCGCGCGCTTCGGCAACGACGCTACGCTGTTCGCGCTAGGCGAGTGGTGGGCCGGCGCCGCGCGCGGCCACGACCGCGTGCTGGGGATCACGCTCGGCACCGGGCTGGGCGCGGGGTTTGTGGCCGGCGGCGAGGCGCTGTACGGCGGCGAAGGCGTTCCGCCCGACGGCGGGCTGTGGGATTGGCCATACCGCGACGGCATCGCCGAGGACTACGTATCGGGCCGGGCGGTGAGCGCAGCCTACGCCGCCGCGTCGGGCAGCCAGCTCGACGCGGCCGAGATCGCGCGGCGCGCCACGGCCGGCGACGATGGCGCGCGCGCGGCATTCGGCGGCCTGGGCGATCACCTTGGCCAGATCCTGGCGCCGTGGGTCGGGCGCTTCGCGCCGGGCGCGATCGTGGTGGGCGGCAATATCGCGCGGGCCTGGCCGCTGTTCGCGCCGGCGCTGGAGGCGCGGTTGGGCAGTCTGCCCGTGGCGCTGCGGCGAACCGAGCTGTTCGAGGATGCCAGCCTGCTGGGCGCAGCCGCGCTATGCGCTCCGCTGTAGCACACAGCCGCGCCAGACGCCGCAGCGGCTACTTCTGGTACTTGGCGATCAGCACCTGGGCCTGGCTCACCAGCGGCGACGAGGGGTTGCGGTCGATCACGCGCTGCCAGCTTTTGATCGCGTCGCTCGTCTTTGGCGGGCTGGTGCTGACAAGGCAGTGGCCCATGCTGATCAGCACGCGCGCGTCGTCGGGGGCGCTGGCGGCGGCGCGCTGCACCTCGGCCAGGCCGCGCTGCACAAACGACTGGTCGCCGGTGCCGGCGCCATAGAAGCACGAGCTTGCGCCCATGTCGGCGCGCGCCGGGGCGTTGCTCGGGTCGAGCGCGAGCGCCTGGCTGTAGGCGTTGGTTGCCTGGAGCCAGCGCCCAAGCCGCTGCTGGTACACCGGGCTATCGGGCGCCTGCTCGCGCACGATCTGCGCGCTGTCGTACAGGATATTGCCCAGGTCGATCCAGGCCTGCGCGCTCTTGGGGTTTTGCTCGGCGAAGCTCTGGGCCTGCGGGATGCTCGACTCGTAGATGTCGAACGGCGAGGCAGTGGGCGTGGGCGCGGGCGGCGGCGCGCCGCCGCCGTTGGTCATCAGCAGCCCGCCGGCCACGATCAGCACCAGCACGCCGGCCAGCGCGATCGGCGCTACCAGGCGCTGGGCCAGCCTGGGCCGCAGCGCGCGGCCAGGCTGGCTGGCCGGCAGCATCGGCGTATCCGCGCCCTTCGGCCGCTCGCGGCGGCGCGCCGGCGGCAGCGGGCGGTAGTCGAGCGCCTGGCCGTCGGCGGCGTCAGCCTCCGGCTTCTGGCCTTTGGCTGCCGGCTCGCGCTCTTTGGCGGCTGGCGGCTGGCTGCCGGCTCCGGCCCCCCGGCTCTGCTCGCGGTCGTAGCTGGCGCGGCGCGCCGGGTCGCGCAGCACGGCGTAGGCGCGCTCGATCGCGTCGCGCCGGGCGCGCGCCAGCTCGATCAGCTCGTCGGCGGCGCCTTCGAGCTTGGCTGGGTCGTAGTGCTCGCGCAGGCGCGCATACGCCGCGTCGATCGCCACAGCGTCGGCCTTGGGGTGGACCTGCAGGGTCTCGTAGTAATCCTGATTATTCATAGCGAAAGCTGACAAGATAGCCAGGCAGGCGGGAGCGCACAGTGAGTGGCATCTTGCCGCCCCCGCCGCCGTTAGGATGCGCTATTTACTTCCGACGAACCGCCCAAAGGCGCCGAGGCCGCGCGGCAGGCGCGCGCGCTGGCCGCCCGCCTGCCAGCGGCCCTCGATCGTGCGGCGCACCACCGCAATCAGGCCGCCCAGCACGCCGATCACCACGCCAAGCCACACCAGCAGAATGCCGGGCTTGATGCTCACGGTGATCACCGCCTTGGCCGGGTCGACCGGCAGATCGAGGCCGTTGACGCGCACCACCACCCAGCGCTGCAGCGGGTTGAAATCGTCGAACACCACGGTTTTGCCGCCCGGCAGCTCGGCAGGGATGCGCTGGATAGCCTTGGCCGGGTCGGTCTCGTTCGCCACCAGCCGTAAGATCGGCGCGACGCTGGTCTGCTGGCCCTCGTAGGTCACCAGCAGCCTGGCGCCAATATCGCCGCTGCTGCCGCCGTGCGCATCGGCCGCGTCGAAGCCGAGAAACGTGATCGTATACGGCCCGATCTCGCGCTTGTCGTTCACGGCCAGCTGCGCGGTGTTGCGGTCGATCGCCGGCTGGTATTCCTGCGGCGACACATACACATCCTGGAAGAACTCGCTTTTGATCGCCGGCGTGGCCATGGTCGCGCCCATGCGCGGGTTGAAGTACAGGTTCGGCGCGGCCTTCCAGCTGCTGCCATTGCGCGCCATGTCGATGTCGAGCACGCCGCGGTTCTGCTGATTGAGCTTCCAGTCGTTGAACGTGAAGTTGTACCCGTAGGCGCTGATCGTCTGGCCCTGCGGCAGCGACAGCCGCAGCTCGGGCGTGGCGTAGAAGCTCGAGCCGACCACGCCGGCCAGCAGCACCGCCAGGCCCACGTGCGCCAGGTAGCCGCCGATCCGCAGCCAGCCGCTGCGCAGCGTGCGGATGATCATCAGCAGGTTGGTGCCGGCCGCGAAGGCGCCCAGGCCAATATACGCCAGGGGCAGCGGGTCGCGCGCGCCGAGCACCAGGCCCAGGCAGGCCACCAGCACCGCCGCCAGCGCCGGCCAGCGCAGCGCGCGCAGCAGGTGGCGCACATTGGTGTCGCGCCAGCCCAGCAGCGGGCCGACGACCATCAGGAGCACCAGGATGATCGCCAGCGGCGGCACGGTGGCGTGGTAGAAGCTTGCCACCAGGCCGAAGCGCCCGTCGCTGAACGCCGGCGCGCTTGGGTCGACATTCTGGCCGCGGTCGAGCTCGAAGGCCGCGCCGAAGAAGCCCTGCAGCGCATTGCCGACGCCGGGGATCGCCGAGATCACTGGCATCGAGGTGCCGACGGCCACCACCGTGGCGATCACAATCAGGCCAAGCGCCATCAACACGAAGAAGCTATCGCGCGAGAGCAGCTTGTCCGAGATCGGGCGGCTGGGGATGTCGCGCCAGCGCAGCGCCAGGAAGCCCGCGCTGAACAGCGCCAGCGCCGCCAGGGTGCCGGTCATGATATTCTTCAGGCCCTCGGCCACGAACGAGTGCACCGAGAACGACGACAGCACGCCGGTGCGCGTCAGGAAGGTGGCGTAGAACACCAGCACGTACGTCAGGATCGCCAGGGCGAAATTCGTCCGGCGCATGCCGCCGCTGGTGCGCTGGATCAGCAGGGTGTGCACCAGCGCGGTGGAGGTAAGCCACGGCACCAGCGACGAGTTCTCCACCGGATCCCAGCCCCAGTACCCGCCCCAGTTCAGCGTCTCGTAGGCCCAGTAGCCGCCCAGCAGCAGCGCCAGGCCCAGGAAGGCCCAGGCCGCCAGTGCCCAGGGCAGCGCCGCGCGCGCCCAGCCGTCGTAGTCGCGCCGCCACAGCCCGGCGATCGCGAACGCGAACGGCACGGCCATGAGCGCGTAGCCCACGAACAGGATCGGCGGGTGGATGATCATCCAGGGGTTGTGCAGCAGCTCGTTCAGGCCCTTGCCGTCGGCCGGGGCCGCCGCCGCGCCGGTGGAAGGGTCGGTGTAGGGCACAAACGGGTTGCGCACGAGCATGAACACCAGCAGCGCGGCCTGCAGCAGCATCAGCACGCTGAGCACGTACGGCTCGTTGTGGCGCGTGCGGCGGATCAGCAGCTGCGCCGCCAGCAGGCCCCACAGCGCCCACACCACGAACGAGCCGGGCTGGCCGGCCCACATCGCCGCCATTCTAAAGCCAAACTCAAGGTCGGCCGAGCTGTAGTCGTAGACATACTGGATATCATAGCGGCGCGCCAGGAAGGCGTACACAATCAGCGCGACGATCGCCAGCACCATGCCAAAGGTGGCGCGCGTACCAATGCGGCCATACGCCAGCGCCGCGGCATTGCCGCGCGTCACGAGCGCGTAGCTCGTGCTGGCCACCGCCGCCGCTGCGATGCCGCAGATGATCAGTATCGTGCCGAGTAGGTACATAGCGTGACTCCACGTTTGAGTTTGGCGTGCCGAGCTTTGAGCGCTCGCGTGGCGGGCTCAGCGCTCATCCCTTGCTCTGGTCGAGCTGCTCCTGGTACTTCGAGGGGCACTTCACCAGCATGTCGTCGGCCTGGAACACGCCTTTGGCCGTGTCGTAGTGGCCGATCGCCACAATGCTGACGGCCTTCTCGAAGTTGGCGGGCTTGACCCTCGGGTACACCACCTGAACAATCTTGCCGGTGGCGTCCTGCATCTTGAATGTAAAGTTGTTCTGGGCGTCGTAGCTGCCCTGCTCGCCGGGCACCAAGAAGCCGGCCAGCTGCACGCCGCGCCCGGTGCTCATGGCCTCGGCCACGCTGGTGGTGTAGGGGCGCAGCGCGCTGTTGAGGCCGTAGTAGCCCAGCCCGATCGCCAGAGCAATGATCGCCAGACCGATGATATGCAGCGGCTTCAGCACGAAACCGCGCCGGCCAAAATCGCTGGATGCGGTTGCCATGGAATGCTCCTATTCATCATTGGTTACGGCGCGCGCGTTCGGGTGCGGGTTGCGCACCTCGAGCGTGGCGCGTGGCGCGCTGGCCTCGGCGCGCGGCGGCTGGTCGAGCCGGCGGCGCAGCTCGCGCGCCTGCTGATCGAGCCGCCACAGAAACGCGAAGATGCCCAGCCACACCACCAGCGCCACGGCGAGCGCTGCGTAGATCGCGACACCAGGGTCAAGTAGGAAGTTCGGCATAGCTGCCCTCCCGCCCGATCAGCCGCTCGTGCAGCACGAGCATGTCGGCGCGCAGGCGATACATCCATACAAACAATGCAGTGAAGCCGGCGATCGAGGCAAGGAAGGTGAGCAGGGTGCGCCCATTCGCGAGCAGGCCGGTGCCGGGAGCCTCCATGTTCAGGCGCACGGTGCCGGTGGCCAGGTCGGCGTCTTCCAGCGCGAGGGTGAAGCGCTGGCCTTCGAAGTTCGGCCGGTCGGCCGGCTTGCGGCTGCCGAGCTCGAATGTCGGCTCGAGCGTGCCAAGCGCCGCGCCGCCCGCGCCGCGCACGTTTACCTTGGCCACCGCCAGGCCGCCGCGCTGCTCGAGCCCAACCAGCTCGAGCACGATATCGGAGCTGCCGAGCTGGCCGATGCGCGCGCCACCGGGCTGGGTGGTGAGCGTGATGCCGTCGCACTTGCTGCCCTGGATGAACGCGCAGTTCGGGTGCAGCGTGCTCTCGGCCACGCGCGGCGCGACAAACAGCAGAAACGGCATTGTCACAGCGGCGAACAGGTTGTACGCTGCCGCCAGCCGCCGCCGCCGCTCGGGGTCGTCGATCGCCGAGCGCAGCGCGAAGTAGGCGGCATAGATCAGCAGCAGCACCAGGATCGAGGTCTCGCGCGGATCCCAGTTCCAGAACACGCCCCAGACGATCTGGGCGAAGATCGCGCCGGTGATCGTGGCCAGGATACAGAAGACAAACCCAACCTCGGCTGCGGCGACTGCACCGGCGTCGTGCTCGGGGCGGCGGCGCCACAGGTACAGCGCGCTGTAGATGCCCGATACGCCAAACGCCAGCGAGGTAACCCACGCCGTCGGAACGTGCATAATGATGATCCGCCCTGCCTCACCCAGGCCGATATACTGCGGCACAAGCAAGAACATTGCGGCGATCACACCGGCCATCCACAGCCCAAGCAGCAGCTTGGCGGCCTGCGCGAGCTGCGTCTTCACAGCCATCGCGACCTCTTTCTAGTGGTTTGTGCGCTTCGGCACCCGCTATCATACTACGATTGGTTTTGATGAGCAAACGATGAGCGCCACTGGCGCTATACTAGCCGCTCGCTGCCGTGGCGCTATCGAATGGCGCCGTGCGCCGATCACCTGCACGACATTCGCCGCCGCGCCTAGCGGTCGGGCAGGGTGTACGCGAACTCGTAGGTGTGCGCGCCGTCGATCACCGCGATCGTCATGGCGCCCGCCAGGCCCTCCAGCTCGCCGGTGCCCGAGTCGGGCACGACGCTGATAGTGAGCGCGCCAGCGCCGCGCACCATGGTGCCGCTGTGCTGCAGCACAAAGCTGCCGCTGCGGCCGGCCAGCACGCCGCTGAAGCGCTCGATCGCCACATAGCCGGCCGAGCCTGCCACCGCCGTGCCGGCGCTCAGCATCTCGCCCTTGCTGCCGCCCAGCAGCTCGCCGTGAAACTGCTTGTCGATCGCCAGCCGGCCCAGGCTGGCGTCGGCGCCGCCGTCGGCCAGCGGCTGCGGCGTCAGCCGTACCTCAAATGTTCCGCGTGCATTGTGGTTGCTCATGGTCACTCTCCTTTACCCCTGTTCTTCGGAAGCTACGCCTCCTGCGGCGCGCAGCCCCAGTATACCGCCAGATCGCCACAGGGCTCGACAAGCCAACGCGCTGGTGTTAGAATCAGGCTGTTCGCTCGCCGAGCCCAGGAGGGCGCCATGGAACGCACCTTCTCGTTTGGCTACTGGCTGCGGCGCCGCCGCAAGGCGCTAGATCTGACCCAGGCCGCGCTGGCGGCGCAGGTGTTCTGCTCGCTCGATCTGATCCGCAAGCTCGAGGCCGATACGCGCCGGCCATCGCGCCAGCTCGCCGAGAAGCTGGCCGATGCGCTCGCGCTCGCCCCCGACGAGCACGCCGCGTTTGTGCAGGCCGCGCGCGCCGAGCACTCCGCCGACACGCTGCCGCTGGACTCGCAGCCTGTGCCAGCTGCCGCGCCCGCTTCCTCTAATCTGCCAACGCCGCTCACCAGCCTGATTGGCCGCGAGCACGACCTGGCTGCGGTGGTCGCGCGGCTGCGCCTGCCCAACACGCGCCTGCTGACCCTCACCGGCCCTGGCGGCGTCGGCAAGACGCGCCTGGCGCTCCAGGCGGCGGCCGAGCTGCGCGAGGCCTTTCTCGACGGCGTGTGGTTTGTCGACCTCGCGCCGATCCGCGATGCCGCGCGCGTCGGCGCGGCCATAGCCCAGGCGCTCAATCTCCACCCGCACGGGCTGCCGTCGGCCGAGCTGCTGAAGCTGAAGCAGTTCCTGCGCGATCGGCACGCGCTGCTGCTGCTCGATAACTTCGAGCAGGTGCTGGCGGCCGCGCCGCTGCTGGCCGAGCTGCTGGCGGCCGCGCCGCAGGTCAAGGCGATCGTGACCAGCCGGGCGGCGCTGCGCCTGCGCGGCGAGCAGCAGATCGCCGTCGAGCCGCTGGCGCTGCCCGACCCGGCCGCGCCGCTCGAAACGCTGGCGCGCGCGCCGGCGGTGGCGCTGTTCGTCGCGCGCGGGCGCGAGGCCAACCCCAGCCTTACGCTCAGCAAGGCCAACGCCCCGGCAGTCGCGGAGATCGTCACCCGGCTCGACGGCCTGCCGCTGGCGATCGAGCTGGCGGCGGCGCGCCTGCGGCTGTTCGCGCCCGACGCACTGCTGGCGCGGCTCGGCCACCATCTGGCGCTGCTGGGCGGCGGCGCGCGCGACCTGCCGGCGCGCCAGCAGACCATCCAGGCCACGATCGCCTGGAGCGAGGCGCTGCTGAGCGAGCCCGAGCGGCGGCTGTTCCGGCGGCTGGCGGTGTTCGTGGGCAGCTGCACCTTCGAGGCGGCTGCGGCGGTGTGCGAAGACCCGCAAGAAAACCCTGGCGAAACGTTGGCCGACGCGGCCACAGGGCTGATCGAGCACAGCCTGCTGCGCCGCGCCGATCAGCCCGACGGCACGCCGCGCTACGGCATGCTCGAGACCATTCGCGAGTACGCGCTGGATCAGCTGGAGGCCAGCGGCGAGGCGGCGGCGCTGCGCCACCGGCACGCCCACTACTACCTGGCGCGCGCCGAGCAGATACCCGATCAAGACGACCCGCTCTGGCTCGGGCACATGGGCCCCGAGTACGAGAACCTGCGCGCCGCATTTGAGTGGGCAATGACGCCAAGCGAAGAAGCCGAGATCGCCTTGCGGATCGCCAACGCCATGATTCCCTTCTGGTTCGACCGCGGCCTCTGGCAGAATGCCATCGAGACGCTGGGCCGCGCGCTACAGCACCCGAGCGGCCTGGGCCGCACGCCGGCGCACGCGAATGCCTGCTGCGAAATCGGGCAATTTCTCGGGCTGGTGGGCGAATATGCCGCGGCACAGCAGCACTACGAGGTGGCGCTCGCAATCAACAGCGAGCTTGGCAACGACTGGGCGTGCGCCTGGCTGCTCGGCCGGCTGGGCTGGGTCGCCCGCGAGCGCGGCGACAGCGCCTGCGCCAGGGCGCACTATCAAGCGAGCCTGGCGCGCTTCCGCGAGCTGGGACACCCCGGCGGCTGCGCCTGGACGCTCGTCAGCCTGGCGCAGGTGGCGATCCTCGACGAAGACCCGGCGCGCGCCGAGGCGCTGCTTGCCGAATGCCACGACGAGCGCCAAAAGACCGAAGACAAAGCGCTGATGGACGCCTGGAGCTTCAACCACGCCGGGCACGCGGCCCAGCTGCGCGGCGAGTTCGCGCGGGCCGAGCAGCTGCACCGGCAGGCCCTCGCGCTGTTCCAGACGTTTGGCGAGCAGAATGCCGGCATGCCCTGGACGTACCAGGGCCTGGGCGAGTGCGCGCTGGGGCGCGGCGACACCTCCGAGGCGGCGCGCTGGCTCGGGCAGGCGCTGCGCGTGAGCCACCAGCTCAACGACCGGGCCAGCACGGCGTGGGCGCTGGCCGGGCTGGGCGCTGCCGCCGCGCTCAACGAAGAGCCTGAGCTGGCGGCGCGGCTGTGGGGCGCCGCCGAGCAGCTGCGCCAGGCGATCGGCTGCCGCGCCGCGCCGGCCGCGCGCGCCACCCACGATCGCGCCATGGCGCTGGTGCGCTCGCAGCTGGGCGAGGCGGCATTTGCCGCTGCCTGGGCCGCCGGGCGCGCGCTCAGCGCCGAGCAGGCGATTGCAGCGGCGGGCCACCAGATCGCCGCCTAAGGCAGCCCGCCCGGCAGGAGCCAGCGTAGCAGCAGCCCTGCCGCGCCGCCGGCCAACACCAGCCAGGCCGAATTGATCTTGAAGCGAAACAGCAGCACAGCCGCAGCCGCCGCCAGCAGCGCCGTGGGCCAATCGACGACGGCCGCGCGCCCAAGCTCCCACAGCACGGCGGCCATCAGGCCAAGCGCTGCGACGTTCACGCCGTCGAGAAACCCGCCCATCCACGGCGAGCGGCGCAGCAGCGGAATGAGCGGGTTCACCGCCGCCACAAACACAAACGAGGGCAGGAAAATGCCAACCGTGGCCAGCGCCGCGCCAGGCGCGCCGGCCACGAGGTAGCCCACAAACGTAGCGGTGGTGAACACCGGGCCGGGCGTGAACTGGCCGATCGCGATCGCGTCGAGCAGCTGCTGGTCGCTCAGCCAGCCCAGCCGCACCACGAACTCGCTGCGCATGAACGCCAGCAGCACATAGCCGCTGCCATACAGCACCGCGCCGATCTTCAGAAAGCTCAAGAACAGCTGCGCCAGCGACACGGGCACGGCGGCCTGCGCAAGCCACGGCGCCGCGCCGATCGGCAGCAGCGCGGCCGCGCCGCGGCGGCCCAGCCGCGCGAAGTTGCGCGCCAGCATCACCAGCAGGCCGCTGCCAAACAGCAGCGCCAGCTCGTCGAAGCCCAGCAGGTAGAGCGCCAGCACCGCCAGGCCCAGCGCCGCCAGCCACGGCCCCTTCACGGCAGTTTTGGCCAGGCCCCACAGCGCCTGCAGCACAATCGCGATGATCACCGGCTTGATGCCGTAGAGCAGCCAGTTTGCCGCGGGCATGGCGCCAAACTCGGCATACGCCCACGCCAGCGCCAGCACCATCAGCGCGGCCGGCAGAATAAAGCACACGCCGCCGGCGATCATGCCGCGCCAGCCCGCGCGCACCTGGCCGACGTGGATCACCATCTCGGTTGAGTTGGGGCCGGGGATCAGGTTGGTGGCGCCCAGCAGATCAAGAAAGTGCGCGTCGTCCAGCCACTTCCGGCGCGTCACAACTTCGTCGCGCAGCATGGCGATGTGCGCTGCCGGCCCGCCAAACGCGGTGAAGCCAAGCCGCAGCGCCAGCCGCGCCACCTCGGCCACTGTGCCCGGCGGCACAGGCGGTTGCACCCGCTCTTGCATTGCAGGATTCCTTTAGGACTTACGCAGTTGCGCTGTTCGGCTTCCCGAAGCCGCGCATAGTGCCTGCGGCAGCACGGTACTTTGTGATCATCGTGTGTGCGGTTTTTCGGCGCGCGCGGAAACCGCACACCTCTACGGAATTCGGTACCGCTCTGCCGAAGGCTGAGCTCACCAACTGCGTAAGTCATATCCTTATCTAGCAGGGCTCACGCGAAGCCCTCCCGCGCGCGATCTTGGAGAGCGGTACGCCGCTTGCATGCATCATAGCATACCGCTCGGGTGCGACACTCGCTGTCACAACGGTGTGCTATACTCGCACATACGAGTTAGTAGAAAGAAGGAAGAGCCATGTGTGGACGCTACACGCTTGTTCAGGCCGAGCAAGTCGCCGAGCGCTTTCAGGCCGCCGAGGCGCAGCTGCCGCTGCTGCCGCGCTATAACGTGGCCCCCAGCCAGCTCATGCCAGTGGTGGTGCGCAACAGCCCCAACCGCCTGGTCGAGATGCAGTGGGGCCTCGTACCGGCGTGGTCGAAAGAGCCGCGCACGTCGTTCTCGACGATCAACGCCCGCGCCGAGACGATCGCAACCAGCGCGGTGTTTCGCGGCCCATTCAAAAGCCGGCGCTGCCTGGTGCCAGCCAGCGGGTTCTACGAGTGGCAGAAGCTCGAGAAGGGCAAGCAGCCCTTCTGCATCCGGCTGCGCGGTGGCGATCTGTTCGCCTTCGCCGGCCTGTACGACATCTGGCGCGACCGCGAGGGCAACGAGCTCTACAGCTATACGATCATCACTACGGCGCCGAATGAGCTGGTGGCGCCGATCCACAATCGCATGCCGGCGATCCTGCGGCGCGAGGATGAAGACGCTTGGCTGAGCAAAGATAGCGACGCGGCGCGGCTGATGGGGATGCTTGAAGCCTACCCCGCCGACGCGATGGAGGCGTACCCGGTATCGCGCGCGGTGAACAGCCCGGCCCACGATGGCGCCGAGCTGATGCAGCCTGCCGCGGCGTAGCAGCAACACCCACCTAGCTGGCCGCAACCACCAGCGCCGCGCCCGTAAGCGCGGGCAGCAGCAGCTCGCCATCGGCGCTCAGCTCAACCCCATCGCCGCTGGCCAAAGCCAGCGCGCAGCCGTGCGCCGCCAGGTCGCAGCGCTGAAGCGCCTCCCCGGTATTGAGCGCCACAATCACCGCGCCCGCGCCGGCGCCGCAGCGGTAGGCATACAGGCCGCTGGCGTCGTCGGCGAGCAGCGTGGCGCGCTCGCCACGCCACGCCAGGCTGTGGCGCCGGCGCAGCGCGATCAGCTGGCGGTAGAACGCCAGCAGCGCCTGGTCCTGCGCCGCGCCCCACAGCATCGGCAGCCGCGATTCCTCGGGGTGGCCGCCGCCGTCGGCGTAGCGCACGTCGCGCGCCTGCGAAAGCCCGACCTCGGTGCCGTAGTAGACGATCGGCGGGTGCGGCAGCGTGAACTGGCACAGCGCCGCCAGCCGCAGCCGGCGCACGTCGCCGCCCGCCGCCCACAGGAAGCGGTTCATGTCGTGGTTGTCGAGAAACGACGGCAGCGTGAAGTCGCCCGCGAAGAACGCCAGGTGCCGGCTCAGGAAGTCGTCGAATGCCACCGGCCCGATCGAGCCAAACACAAACAGCTGGCGCAGCGCCTGCATCAGCACAAAGTCGAGGCAGCCGTCTAGCCGGCCCAGGTAGGTTCGCTGCAGTACTGGCGTCTCGACCACCTCGCCAAGCGTGATGCTGTCGGGGCGAATGGCGCGGGTCGCGGCGCGAAACTGGCTCCAGAACGCGTGCGACGGCCCGTTGGCGTAGTCCAGCCGGAAGCCGTCGACACCCTGCGCCAGCCAGCCGCACGCGCTCTCGATCATGTACGCGCGCGCGGGCGGCGAGTCGCTGTCGATCTGCGGCATGTGCGCCACGCCGAAGAAGCTCAGGTAGTGCGCCGGCCAGCGCGTGAACGTGAACCAGCGCGCCGCCGCGCTCTCGGCGTCGGCCTGGGCCGCGCGAAAGGCCGGGTGCTCGCTCGAGATGTGGTTCGCAGCGTAGTCGAGGACGACGCGCAGGCCGCGGGCATGGGCGGCGTCGAGCAGGGCGCGCAGGTCGGCGGCGCTGCCCAGGCGCGGCTCGACCGCCTGGTAGTCGGTGGCATCGTAGCCGTGGTGCGAGGGGCTCGGGAAGATCGGCGAGAGCCACAGGCAGGTGGCGCCAAGCGCGGCGATATAGTCGAGCCGCTCGGTCAGGCCGCGCAGTGTGCCGCCGTAGAAGCCGTCGAGCGCGGCAGGGCTGGCGAAGGGGCGGCCGGGGTCGGGGGCGAAGCGATCGACAAACACCTGGTAGATCACGGCGTCGCGCAGCCAGGCGGGCACGGGCTCGGTGTCGACGTGGTAGGCGTAGCTGCCGGTGCGGCGCACCGGCCAGAGCGGCGGCTGCCCCGGCACCGCGAACAGCTCGGCGTCGAACGGCTCGGCGTGTGCCGGCTGCTCTCCGCCGATCACTCCGGCGATCTCGCTGGCCCAGTGCGACGCGTCGGCGCGCGCGAGCCAGGCCTCGAGGCGGTAGCGCACGAGCGTGCCGGCGGGCTGAGGTGGGATGGTGGCGGCCCAGGTTTCGACATAGCCCCACAGCAGGGTATCCCACTCGACGGCCGTGCGCGTGAGCGCGAGCGCCGTGCCGGTGGTGGCGACGCCGCGCGCGCCGGCGGGCTCGCTGCCGTCGGTGGTGTAGTAGCAGGCGGCGTGGTCGGCGGCGACGCGCGGGCCGATCGAGAGCGCGACGGTCACCGGCTCGCCAGGGCGCGGGTCGGGCGGGTCGATGCGCTGGGCGTGCGCGAGGCCCGCGCGCGCCGCGCGCAGCTGCGCCAGCCGCAGCGCGTCGGTGGCCTGCGTGCCGAAGACGAAATCGGCCGAAGGCGCGGGTGTTTGATCGATCACAAGAAGCTCCTTCTTACCGGCCGCCGGCGCGGCCCACGCGCGGCTGCTAGCCCTTCACGCCGCCAGCCGAAAGGCCCGACACGAGGCTGCGCTGGAGGTACAGGAACAAGATCACCACCGGCACCGAGACGATCAGCGACGAAGCCGCGAACCAGCCCCACGGCTGGCTGTAGGTATCTTGCAGGGCGAAAATGCCCACCGGGGCGGTATACTTGCTCTCGTCGAACAACAGCGTCTGCGCGAAGATATACTCATTCCAGCCCGCCAGGAAACCGAACAGCGCCGTCACCGCCAGCGAAGGGCGCGCCAGCGGCAGCATCACGCGCACAAACGCCTGGGTGGGGGTGCAGCCGTCGATCATCGCGGCCTCCTCGAGATCGACGGGGATGGTGTCGAAGTAGCCCTTGAGATTCCAGACATTGAAGACGATCGCGCCGGCGGCGTAGATCAGGATCAGGCCAAGGTGCGTGTTGGTAAGACCTAGCCGGTTCAGGATCAGGTAGAACGCGACGATCGACAGAAAGCCGGGGAACGCCTGGAGCGCCAGCATCCCGCCGAGCAGCAGGCCGCGGCCACGGAAGCGAAAGCGCGAGAGCGCGTAGGCGGCCGTCACGGTGATCAGCAGAGTGGCGGCGGTGGTCGAGAGCGCCACCTTGGTGCTGTTCCAGAGCCAGAGCGGCAGCTCGGTCTGCGTCAGCATATAGCGGTAGTTGTCGAGCGTGGCGTTCACCGGCAGCAGCTGCAGCTGGGTAGAATACAGCGTATTGCCGGGGCGGAGCGAGGCCTGCACCACGAAATAGATCGGGAACACCGAAAAGATCGTGCCAAGCAGCAGCGCCAGGTGCAGCAGCACCGCAGTGAGCGGGCGAGTGCGCGCGGTAATCATTCGTATACCCCCTTGGTCGCGTTCGTGACACGGATATACAGCGCGGTGATGCCCAGCAGGATAATAAACACCACGATCGCGAACGCCGACACCAGGCCGAAGCGCTGGGCGCCCTGGAAGCCCTGGTTGTAGGCCCACACCAGCAGCAGCTCGGTGGCGCCAGGCTGGCCGACGCGCTGCACCGGGCCGCCCTTGGTCATCAGCCAGACGGTGTTGAACATCTGGAACTGCGCGATCGCGCTCAGGATCACCGCCGGCAGCGCCACCGGGCGCAGCAGCGGCAGCGTAATGCTGAACAGCTGGCGCCACCAGCTGGCGCCGTCGATGCTGGCGGCCTCGTACATATCCGCCGGGATCGACTGCAGGCCGCCCAGCAGAATGAGCATAAAGAACGGGTAGCTCATCCACAGGTTCACGATCGTGATCGCCGCGAACGCGGTGCCGGCGTTCAGCAGCCAGTCGGGTGCGGCGATGCCGGCGGCGCGTAGGATCTGGTTGATCGGGCCGTACTGGCCGTGGAACAGGAACTTCCAGATCAGCGCGGTGATCCAGGTGGGCACCGCCCAGGGCAGGATCATCAGCGTGCGCCAGATCGCGCGGCCGCGAATGGCCGGGTGGTTGAGGATAAGCGCGAATGCCAGCCCGACGACAAAGAACAGCGCGACGCACACTGCAGCGTACAGCAGCGTCTTGGCGAGCACAATATAGAAATCGGATTGGGTCAGCAGCCGGGTGTAGTTGTCGAAGCCCACCAGCTTGTACTTGCCCTCGGCGAAGCGCGCCGGGCCGTTGCGGTTGGTGAACGACATGTACAGGTTATAGAAGATCGGCAGAACATTCACGATGACAATGCCGAGCAGCGCCGGCGTGAGGTAGGCTGCGGCGGTGAGCGTTTGCCGCTGGGTTCGGCCGCGCGCGCGCGCCGACGCCGGCGCGGGCTGTGCTGTTGTGAGTGGCTGAGCCATAGCATTCCTCCGGAGGTTGGCCGGCAGCCGCGAGCAGGTTGCCGCTGGCGGCTGCCGGTAGCCGGCCTACTTCAGATCCTGGGCCTTCTCGTTGAACAGCGCCGCGCCATCTTTGATCGCCTGCTCGGGCGGCGACGCGCCACTCCAGATCGCCTCGAGCGTCTTGGCGATCGGATCCCACATCGCGTCGATAAACTGGGTGTTCGGCAGCGCCACGCCGTTGGCCGCCTGGCCAATAAAGCCGGCGATAATCGGGTCGTCCTTCACCTGCTCCTGCGCGGCCTTGTTTGCCGGCACCTGCTTGTTCACCTTCGCGAGCGCGGCCTGCACATCGGCGCTGCCGTAGTACTTCATCAGCTCGACGGCGGCCTGCGGGTTTTTGGCGTTGGCCGCCAGCATCAGCAGCTTGACGCCGACAAACGGCTTGCCAGGCTGGCTCGAATTGCTCACTACCGGGATCTTCGCCAGGCCGACGTCGAGCCCGGCCTTCTGGTAGTCGGCAATCGCCCACGGGCCGTTCATAATGATCGCGGCCTTGCCCTCTTTGAACAGCGTGTCGGCCACGCCGTAGTCGATCTCTTTGGGCATGATCGTGCTGAAGCTTTTGATCAGATTCGCTGCCTGCAGGGCCTTGTCGCTGGCAAGCTCGGTGGTGCCGTCGGGGGTGACGAGCGTAACGCCCGAGCCCTGCCACCACGGCGCCGAGAAGTAGGCGTCTTTGGGGTTATACACGAACAGGTACTTGTCGGGGCCGTTGTAGGCCTTGGCTTTGGCCAGCAGGTCGTCGGTGCTCTTGGGCAGGTCGGCTTCTTTGATCAGCTTCTTGTTGTAGATAAAGGTGATCGCCTCGAGCGACTCGGGGATGCCGTAGACCTTGCCGTCGTAGATCATGGCCGCGCTGGCCACGTCGGTGAAGTTCTGCTTCAGGTAGTCGGCGGTGATGCCCAGGCTATCGACCGGCTGGATGGTGCCGCTGAGCGCGTTCTTGCCGATCTGGTCGTCGACCCAGCCGATCAGGTCGGGGCCTTGGCCGCTGGGCACGGCTACCTGCACCTTGTTGTTCAGGTCGGGCACGCGCAGCAGCGTGATCTTTACATTGTTCTTGCCGGCGTAGTCGGCGAAGGCTTTTTTGATCGCCTCGTAGTAGTCGCCCTGCCAGCCGTGCCAGATCACGATTTCGGTGCTGCCGCTGCCGAGCGCGTCGGGCGCGGGCGTTGGATCGGGCGCTTTGGTCGGCTCGGCCGCAGGCGCGGCGGTGGCCTCGGGCGCAGCGGTAGCCTCGGGCGCCTTGGTCGGCTCGGCTGCAGGCGCTTTGGTGGCCTCGGGCGCTTTGGTGGCCTCGGGCGCAGGCGCGGCGGCGGTTGGCGCGCTGGTGCTGCTGGCCTGGCCACAGGCGGCCAGCACGAATGCGAGAAGCACCAGCGCCGCGATCGGCTTCAGCGAAATACGTAGCATGTGTTGCTCCTTTGCATAGCGAGAATTTGTATCGACAAACGTTTCGGGTGGATCTGGTGCGTTTGTGCCTCCTTTCCTTGGCCGTAGCCGGCGCCGCAACATGGGTATGCCGTAGCCAGGCCGGTGCGCCGCCGGCCTGCGACTAGGCGGTGTTGCGCCAGGCTAGGGCGTGTCGTGGCCGAGCTGCTCTTGGAGCGAGGCGTTGAGCGTGCCGAGCAGGCTGCCGATGTAGGCGATATCGGTGTGGCGCAGCGCGCCGAGACGCAGCGCGATCGACTGGTCGTGGGCGGCCTGCGCCTGCGCGCGCCGCGCGACGCCGCTGGCCGTCAGGCGCACGCGCTGGGCACGCCGGTCGGTCGGGTCGGCGACGCGCTGCACCAGCCCTTGCTGCTCGAGCCGGTCGATCAGCCGCGTGACGGTGCTTTTATCGACAAGCAGCCGGCCCGCGATGTCGATCAGCCGGTGGCCTTCGAATGGATCCAGCGCGTTGAGCGTTGCGAGCTGGGTTGGCGTCAGGCCGTGGCGCGCCAGCAGCCGCCGGTCGCCGTCGTCGAGCAGCAGAAACGCCGCTTGTAGCCGGGTGTACAGGTCGCCGGTGCTCATGGCGCCTCCATTCGTTCGAGAAGCAGCCTGAAAAGACCTGGGCCGCTGTGCTTGCCCCGTAGGTTCGAAGATTCGTTGCGATGTATATAGTTGCAAGTAAATTAGTTGATGTAGCAACTATATACCTGGCCACGCGGTTTGTCAAGAGGGAATTTTCGGCGTCTTGTGGCGGCGTGTGCAGCGCGCACGCGTGGCACGCGAGTGGCTATAGCATTGGCGAGGAATACTGACGAGGTTGCGTATGCGAGCGCGCTGGGTCAACTTTTTTCGGCTGCTGCGCGAGGCCGCGCTGAAGTGGCAGGCCGACAACTGCCTGCGCCTGGGCGCGTCGCTCTCGTACTACACACTGTTTTCGCTCTTCCCGCTGATCCTGGTGGCGCTGGCGCTCATCCAGCTGCTGCTGTACAACTCCGACGCCGCGCGCGACGCCATTCTCGACGCCTTGGCGCGCGTGACCGGCGGCTTCCGCGACGAGTTTGTGCAGACGCTGCAGGCCGCGCAGCACACGCGCCGAGCCAGCGGCGTGCTTGGGGGCATATTCTTGCTGCTAGGCGCCTCGTGGGTGTTCGGCGAGCTTGTGAGCGCGTTCAATATCATCTGGGGGCTGCAGGCGCCCGACCGCGGCGGGCCGCTTCAATTCCTGCGTGCAACGATATTCTCGTTTGCGCTGGTGCTGGCCGCCGCGTTTCTGCTGCTGGTGTCGATGATCGTCAGCGCGCTGCTGACCGCGCTGGGCGGGCTTATGGCCCTGCTGCCGGGCGGTGTGCTGCTGTGGGCGCTGGCGCACGGGCTGATCAGCCTGCTGGTACTGGCGCTGGTCTTTGCGCTGCTGCTGAAGTACCTGCCGCAGACCGAGGTGGCCTGGCGCGATGTGTGGCTGGGCGCGGCGCTGACGGCAGTGCTGTGGACGCTGCTCCAGGCGGCGATTAGTTACTACATCGCCTGGAGCAGCTACAAGGAGTACGGCCTGGTCGGCGGAATTCTGGCGCTGATCGCCTGGGTGTACCTTTCGTCGCAGGTGCTATTTCTGGGCGGCGAGTTCACCTGCTGCTACGCTCGGCGCTATGGCAGCCGCCGCGCGGCCGCCGGCCTTACGCCACCGCCCGCGCCAGAAACGCGTCGTACGCGGTGATGAACTGCTCGGGAACCTCGAAGTAGGGCATCGCGCCAGTCTGGAACTCGGCGGTTGCCCAATTGCCGCGCGCCGCGTACTCGCGCAGCCGCCCGTAGTCGGTGAAGTCGCCGCGCACGCCGTGGGCCGCGAACACCGGCATCTCAAGCGCATCGTACACCCGGCTGATGTCGGCGCTGAACAGCAGGCCTGCAATAAACGCGTAGGGCGCGTGCTGCGCGCCGGGCTGGTGCGCCGTCAGGTAGTCGTACTCGAGCATCCCCTGGTCGACGGCCTCTTTCGATCCAAAGGTTTTTTCGAGGAAGTAGCGCTGGCTGGGGCGACTGACCAGGGCATCGTAGAAGGGCAAGCCCCACGGCGCGCGGTCGAACCCCGCCTTGACCGCCTGGTTGCCGCGCACGCTGCCGTCCGGGCCGTAGAGCCGGTCGTTCGCGCGCATGCCGGTGGGCGCAACCAGCGCGATGGTATCGAAGCGATGCGGGTTCTCGCTGGCGGCGCGCGCTAGAAACTCGCAGCCCAGCGAGAGCGCCAGCGCGTCGACCTCCTCGGCGCCGGTGTCGCGGTGGATCTGGTCGAGCATATCGAGGATCGCGTCGACATACAGCCGCGGCGAGTACTCGCGATCCGAGCGCTCGGAAAAGCCAAAGCCCGGCAGGTCGAGCGCGTACACCCGGCGGCTGTTGCGGTAGTGATCGTAGAGCGGGCGCACCTCGTAGGCCGAGGCGGCGGCGTTGATGCTATGGATCAGCAGCAGTGGCTCGCCCTGGCCGTCGGTGTAGTAGCTGAGCTTACCGGCGCGGCCGGCCAGCTCGCGGCGCTCGCCGACGAGCGCGTGCGGCAGCGCCATCGCGTGGTCGACGCCATAGTTGCTATAGGCGATGCCGGCGGCGGCGGCGGCCAGCGGCAGGCCGAGCAGCCCGCGCGTGATCGCGCGCCGGGCTCGGTTTGGTTTGCGTAACGTCATCTTCACACTCCTCGTCTATATAATCAGGTTTCGCTGTATCAACTTGCGTTCCACCATTCCTACCGCTAAGTACTACGTTGTAGATGCGCGATCGGGATGCGGGGCGCGGCCGGTATCAGCGAGGATGGCCAGTACCGCGCTGCCGGGGCAAAAAGCGCCGCGTAGCCTGTGTGAAAAAGGAGTGCGCTGATGGATCACGTTTCCCTTCCGGCGGATGCGCAGTCGCGCGAGCCGATCGTGGCGGCCTACACCGATCTTCTGGGCGGCTGGCGCGCGGCGCTGCGGGTGGTGCTGGCGCAGCAGCGCGCCGGCGACGCGGCGCAGCCGCCGGCCGAGACCGCGCTGGCGCTGGTGCAGGCGCGCGGCGAGATCGGCCGGATCAAGGCGCTGCTGCGCGGCTGGGGCGAAGTCGTCGCCGACCTGCCCGACGACCAGGAGATCGCCAACCCCGAGGATGTCGCCCAGCAGCTGCGCCTGCTCGACGCCTTCCGGCGGCGGCTGGCAGTTCAGCTGCGCCAGGCGGCCCAGTTCGCCGAGCGCGACCGCCCGCCGCACCTGGCGGCCGACATCGACGACGCGCGCGAGCATATCCGGCAGATCAAGGCCCAGCTGCACGCCTGGCAGGCGCCGGTTGCCGATACGGCCGAAGATGCTGGGTAGCCTTCGGCCCACGCGCGCACGCCTCTTGCTGTACAGCCCGTGCGGCAATTGGCTTCGGCCTGGCTGAAAAGGCGCAGTACCAGGGGCTACATCCCTCGCGCTCCCTTTTCAGACGGCCTCTTACGCGCGGGTGCTGGATGAACGACGAGCTGTTCGACGTGATTGTGGTGGGCGGCGGGCCGGCCGGCCTTTCGGCGGCGCTGTACCTGGCGCGCTACGATCGGCAGGTGCTGCTGTTCGACGCGGGGCAGGGCCGCTCGACGTGGCACCAGGTGAACTATAACTACCTTGGCTTCCCCGGTGGGGTTGCCGCGCGCGAGCTGCGCGCGCTGGGGCGCCGCCAGCTGGCCGAGTACGCGCAGGTGCACGTGCGCGAGCACAAGGTCGAATCCATCCGGCGCGCGCCCGGCGGCCTGTTCGTGGCCACAGCCCAGAATGGCGCCTGGCAGGCGCGCGCGCTGATCCTGGCGACCGGCGTGGTCGATCACTACCCGCACTTCGACGGCTGGGACGCCTACGTCGGCCGCAGCATGTTCTGGTGCATTACCTGCGACGGCTACGGCTGCAAGGGTGCGCGCGTGGTTGTGACGGGCAACACCGACGCCGCCGCAGCCGAGGCGCTGCAGCTCGGGCGCTTCGCCGGGCGCGTGACGCTGCTGACCGACAGCGCCGAGTGCGCGCTGAGCCCGAAGTTCCGCGAGCGCCTGGCGCGCGCCGGCATCGAGCTTGTGTGCGACAAGATCGCCACGGCGATCGGCAGCGACGGCCAGTTCGAGGCGCTGCGGACGCGCGGCGGGCGGCGGATCGCGCTTGACCAGCTGTTCTGCCAGCACGGCGCCACGCCGCAGACGCAGCTGGCCGCCGCGCTGGGCGTGCGGCTCAGCCATCGCGGCTATATCGAAACCGATGTCGAGCAGCAGACCAACGTGCCCGGCGTGTTCGCGGCCGGCGATGTCACGCGCTTGTTTGCCCACCAGGTCAGCACTGCCGTCCACGAAGGCGGCCAGGCCGCCTCGGCCGCGAACTACTTCCTGTACCCCGCAGACCTCAAAGACGACTAGCCGCGCCCGCGCCAAAGGGGTGCGCGAGAGGCTATGCCCCTCGTACTTCCCTTCTGGTGGGTGGCGGCCACAAATATGGCCGCCACCCACCAGAAAAAGTGATATTTGGCGGGACGAAGTCCCTCCAAACCACCCTTTTCAGACAGCTTCTAATAGCAGCAACCAACCTATGGTAGAATGCCAGCCGTATTCAGCAATACTATGGGTGGTGTTTGGTATGGTGCCGACCGATCTCTACCGGCTGCTGCAATGCCCCACCTGCGGCTCGCGCGACCTGCTGGTGCGCGACGCGGGAGTGCACTGCGCATCCTGCAACAACGACTACCCGAACCACGGCGGCTATATCGACCTGATGCCGCGCGCGGTTGAGTTCGGCTATGTCTCGAAGTATGTCTCCGAGGAAGAGCAGCTGGCCGAAGAGCTCGACTACCGCGAGCTGGCGCCGCCGCTGCTGGCCGCCGGCGTGCGCGACCGCGCGCTGGCGCGCCTGCTCGACTTTCGGGCCACCGACGTGGCGCTCGACAACGGCTGCGGCACCGCCAAGCACGCCGTCTGGAATGCCGGCAAGGTGCGCCTGATGATCGGCTCCGACCCGGCGACCATGTTTGCCGACGCGGCGGTGGAGCAGGTTGCGCTGGCCAAGGCCGACTCGCGCCGGCTGCCGTTTGCCGCGAACACGATCGACAAGGCCTTCTCGATCGACGTGCTCGAGCACTTCCCGCGCGACGTCATCGACGCCTACCTGGCCGAGACGGCGCGCGTGCTGCGGCCCGGCGGGCGGCTGTTCGTGTTCTCAAACACCAGCGACCCGTCGTCGCTGCAGCTGCTCACCGACGCAAGCCGCAAGCTCGGGCAGCTGTTCGTGCGCGCCGGCGTGTACGATTTCCAGCGCCAGGCCCGCCGCAAGTCCGACCACATCAAGGCGCTGCGCACCTGGGACGATGTGCTCGACGCCATGCGCGTGGCCGGCCTGCGCCCGGTGAAGATCGTGTTCTGGAACAGTGTGTTCACCAGCTTTGTCGAGCACGTGCTGATGAAGCTGGGCGAGGCGGTGTTAGGACGGAAGACCAACGACCAACGACCAACGACCAAAGATCTTGTGCCGACAGCTGCTTCGTCCTCTATCCTTGGTCTTTCGTCTGGCGACGGGACTGACCGCGAGATCCGCGCGCGCCAGCGCATGCGCGGCCGGCTCGAGCGCCGTGGCCCGGCCTACTACGCGCTGCTGGCCGTCACGCTAGTGATGGAGCTGGATCTGTGGCTGTTCGGCCGGCTGAAGTCGGGCAGCTACTTCATTGTGGTCGAGAAGCCGTAGAGCCGGCTGGCAAGCTCGTGGTAGGGCTCACCTGCCGCCTTGTAAGCTGCAAGCCCAGAACATATGCGACGACCCCGCAGCATAACCCTGGTCGGCGTTCTGCTGGTGCTCTACGGCCTGGCGCTGATGCTCACCGCCGGCCTGGTGACGCTGCTGGCGCTGTGGCCCGAGGCACTGCAGCTCAGCCAGGCCCAGGCGCTGAGCGTGCTCGACCAGATCAGCCGGCTCGATGTCGTGCTGCTGGGCGGGCAGGTGCTGATCGGCCTGATCATGCTCACCAGTGGGATCGGCCTGCTGCAGCTGCGCGGCTGGGCCTGGCTGATGGCGATCATCGGGCTGGGCGTGCACCTGCTGATCCTGCTGATCGACTACTGGCGCCACGACCCAATGTACTGGGCTATGCTGATCTCGGCTATGCTATGCTTTCTGCTGAACCTGCGCGAGGTGAAGCAGACGCTCGGCCTGATCGAAGACCCCAACGATAACACGCGCCTGCACGATACCTGGGAAGAGCCCGCCGATGCGCGCGAGCATCGTTCGCTGCTGCGCCGCCGCGGCTAGGCGCCGCCCTGGCCCGCGCAGCTAATATGAGTGCCGCTTTCGAGCCGACAACAGCGTATGGAGCAGATCAGCGAACACGAGATCGGCCTGCTGCGGCGCTTTGAGCCGGTGGCGTTCTTTACCAAAGGCGAGCAGTTCTTGCCAATGGACGCCAGCCGCTATATCGAGAGCTGCGCGCTGTGCGTCAAGCGGCCGAATGAGCCGGCGCGCGTGCTTGTGCCGCGCGGCAAGCTCACCGCCGAGCGGCTTACGCAGCCCTGGCCCGACGTGCCGGGGGCGATCTACTACCTGCACTTCGTCGACCCGCTGCCGCGCCGCGAGATCCAGCAGTTCTACCAGGCATCCACGCTGCGCGAGTTCCGGCCGGGGCGCGGCCGGCTGGCGCGCGTCGGCATCCTCTCGCGGCTTGGCGACCTGGTGTTCTCGGTGTCGCTGCTGCTGCGCGGCCGGGTGCCGGGCGGCTCGGCCGCCGCCGCCGCGCTGCGCTACCAGGCCCTGCAGTCGGCCGGCGATCAGCCGTGCTACTACGGCCGGGTGGTGCGCGAGCATGGCTACACCGTGCTGCAGTACTGGTTCTTCTACGCCTTCAACGACTGGCGCTCGTCGTTCAATGGCGTGAACGACCACGAGGGCGACTGGGAGCCGGTGATGGTGTACTTGGTGGAGGACGCCGACGGCAACGCCCGGCCCTGCTGGCTGGCCTACTCATCGCACGAGTTCCAGGGCGACGACATGCGCCGGCGCTGGGACGACCCCGACATCACCAAGATCGGCGAACATCCGGTGGTGTACGTGGCCGCCGGGGCGCACGCCAACTACTTCTTCCCCGGCGAGTACCTGCCCACCGCCGAGGTGCCGTTCAGCGCGCCGATCCTCCGGATCTGGCGGCGCGTGCGCATTTTCTGGCGCGAGCGGCTGCGCCAGGGCGGCGACCCGATCGAGTGGCGCGAGGCCGGCGCGGTGCGCATCCCGTTCGTCGACTACGCGCGCGGCGACGGCGCGCGCATTGGCGCGGGCCAGCCGCTGCAGTGGCAGATGCACCTGCTGCAATCCGCGCCCGGCCACCTGGCGCCGGCCTGGGTCGATGGCTTTCGCGGGCTGTGGGGCCTGCACACCGGCGACCCGCTCGAAGGCGAAGACGCGCCCGCGCGCCCCAAGTTCAACCGCGACGGCACGGTGAACAGCCTGTGGTACAACCCGGTGGGCTGGTGTGGCCTCGACAAAGTGCCGCCGCCGGGGCGCGCGCTCGACGCGCTGATCGCCCAGCGCCAGCGGCTGCTCGACGAGCAGGCCGAGCTGTCGGGGCAGATTGAGGCCAAGGTGGCGCTGGCGATCGGCCTGGAAGCCGAGATCGAGGCCATCCAGCACCTGCCGCACATGCGCCAGCGCACCGCCGAGCTGATCCGCCGCGCGCGCGCGGTGGCGGTTGAGTGCAACCGGCTGCGCGCGCGGCGCGCCACCAACGAGCAGTCGCTGGCCCAGTTCGCCGCCCGCGCCGCGCGGCTGGCCACCAACGACTTCGGCCCGCCGCGCGCGCACCTGCGCCTGCCGCAGCTGCCCACCAGCCCCGACGACATTCGCCTCGGCCGCTTCGCCGAGGTCTGGAGCGCGCTGAGCGTCGGGCTGCTGCTGATCACCACGATCATCATTGGCCTGATCTCGCGGCAGTGGTGGATCGGCCTGCTCTCGATGCTCGGCATTTTCGCGTTTCTCGAGGCGCTGTTCAAGCGGCGCGCGCAGAACTTCATCAGCAACTTCGTGGTTGGCCTGGCGCTGCTGACGATGCTGGTGCTGCTGATCGAGTTCTTCAAGCCGGTGATCGTGGTGCTGGCGCTGCTGACTGGCCTGCTGATTATTATCGACAACGCGCGCGAGCTGCGCACTTCATAGGTGACACGAGCTACATGGTGGGTTCGGGGGGCGGCGAAGCCGCCGACAAACTCCTTTAGATCGTGGCCACCGCGGTGGCCACGACCGGACAAAAAGGAGGGGTGATTTTGGAGGGCTTGCGCCCTCCAAGCCTCCCACGCAGGAGGACGCCGCGTTTCTCGTGTTGACACGAGCTATCGCGCTCTGCGCTCGGCTATAGGCGCCTGCAAGGAAGTATATGCGACCATTATATATTTCGCCCACCGGCCGCGGCGGCGTCGATTTTGGCATCCAGAATATTCTGCGCGCGGTGCGGCGCGCCGGCATGCCCGGCGCCGAGCTGCTGCGCCTGCCCGAGCTGTATAACTTCGCGCCTTGGCTGCTTGGGCGCGGCCTGCCCGCGCGCTGGTACGAGAACTTCGACATCGTGCAGGGCCGCTCGCGCGTGGCCTTCGCGCTGCGCGCACCCGGCCGCCCGCTCGTCACCACTGTGCATCACCTCACCACCGACCCCGACCTGCAGCCGTATTCGTCACTGCAGCAGCGCTTGTTCTACCGCCTGGTCGAGAGCCGCTACGACGGCTGGTCGATCCGCGCGGCCGACGCGGTGGTGTGCGTGTCGCGCTACACCCAGCGCCAGGTCGAGCAGACCTACGGCAAGCGCGACACGGTGCTGATCTACGATGGGATCGATACCGACGTGTTTGTGCCGACGCCCGGCATGGCTCGCCGCGACGACGGCCTGCCGCCGTGGCGCGACGCGCCGCGCGGCGAGCACATCCGGCTGCTGTTCGTCGGCAACCGCACCCGCCGCAAGGGCTTTGAGCTGCTGCCGAAGATCATGGAGCGGCTGCCGGCCAGCTACGTGCTGTTCTACACCGGCGGCTTTCAGGGCAGCGAGGCCGCCCCGCCGCACCCGCGCATGATCTCGATCGGCTCGCCCGACCGCGCCGGGCTGGTGGCGGCCTACCAGAGCTGCGATATCCTGCTGTTCCCCTCGCGCCTCGAGGGCTTCGGCATCGCCCCGGCCGAGGCGCTGCTGTGCGGCCGCCCCGTCGTCACCACCAATATCTCGGCGCTGCCCGAGGTTGTCGACGACGGGCTGAACGGCTTTTTGTGCGCGCGCGACGACGTTGCGGCCTACGCCGAGGCGGTGCGCCGGCTGGGCGAAGATGCCGGGCTGCGCCGGCGCTTTGGCGAGCACGGCCGCGCCAAGGTTGCGCAGGCGTTTGGCTACCAGCAGCTTGGCCAGGGCTTCGCGACGCTGTACCGGCGCCTGCTGCAGCGGTAGCGCGATGAACATTTTGTTATACGTTGGGCGTACCGGGGCGCCGCTACCTGGCGTTCATATACATAGAACAATCACGCAGCGGCAATTTCATTTGTAGCCGGCAACCAAAACTAAATCCGTCGGCCTTTATTGTATTAGCCGCTCCTCAATTTTTTCTGGCTGCCCCCACACGGGGCAGCCTTTTTTGTTGGCGCGCAGCCGGGCGGCGCTGCGCAGGCCGCCATGGTATAATCGTGGCCTATGAACAGCGACACACCTCTCTACGACGTGATTGTGGTCGGGGCTGGGCACGCCGGCTGCGAGGCCGCCGCCGCCGCCGCGCGCATGGGCTGCCGCACGCTGCTGCTGACGATCGACCTCGACAAGCTCGGCCACATGTCGTGCAACCCGTCGATCGGCGGGCCGGCCAAAGGCCACCTGGTGCGCGAGATCGACGCCATGGGCGGGCTGATGGCGCGCGTTACCGACGCGACGTATATTCAGATCCGGCTGCTGAACGAGAGCAAAGGCCCGGCGGTGCAGGCGCTGCGTGCCCAGTGCGATAAACGGCTGTACGCCAAGGTGCTGAAAGAGGCGCTCGAGCGCATTCCCAACCTCGATCTCAAGCAGGCCATGGTCGAGCGGATCATCCCAGGCGCCGGGAGCCAAGCGCCGGGGGCCGGCGACGATGCCGAGCGCTTTGCGGTGCTCACCCACACTGGCCGCCGCTACCGCGGGCGCGCGCTGGTGCTCACCACCGGCACGTTTCTGCGCGGCCGGGCGATCACCGGCGAGGCGATCTGGGGCGCCGGGCGCGCCGGCGAGGCCCCGGCGCTGGCGCTCGGGCAGGATCTGGCGGCGCTGGGCTTTCCGCTGGTGCGCCTGAAAACCGGCACGCCGCCACGGGTCGACGCGCGCACGATCGATTTCGGCCACACCGAGCTGCAGCCGGGCAGCGATGTGCCGCTGTGGTTTGGCCACTACTACGGGGAGACGATTGACGAAGGACAAACGACGAAGGAGAGGCCTGGCCCGGCACGGCCTTCGTCCTTCGTCGATGGCCTTTCGTCTCCTATCGCCCCCGCCTTTGTCGGCAAGCCCGCGCCTGTCTACCCGCACGCCCAGCCTGGCGGCTGGCGGCCGCAGCTGCCGTGCTACCTCGTGCACACCACGCCGGAGTTCCACGCGATTGTGCAGGCGAACCTCGGCCGCGCGCCCCTGTTCAGCGGCGTGATCGAGGGCGTAGGGCCGCGCTACTGCCCCAGCATTGAAGATAAAATCGTGCGCTTCGCCGACAAAGAGCGCCACGGCATGTTCCTCGAGCCCGAGGGCTGGAGCACCGCCGAGGTATATGTTCAGGGCTGCAACACCTCGCTGCCTGAAGACGTGCAGTGGCGCATGCTGCGCGCCATCCCGGCGCTGCGCCACGTCGAGATCACGCGCGCCGGCTACGCAATCGAGTACGACGCCGTGGCCACCGGCGAGATCGCGCCGGATCTGAGCGCCAAGCGCCTGCCCGGCCTGTTTCTGGCCGGCCAGATCAACGGCACCACCGGCTACGAGGAGGCCGCCGCGCAGGGTCTGGTTGCCGGCGTCAACGCCGCGCGCTTCGTGCGCGCCGCGCCGCCAATGATCCTGCGCCGCGACCAGGCGTATATCGGCGTGCTGATCGACGACCTGGTGACGAAAGCGATCCACGAGCCGTATCGTATGTTCACCTCGCGCGCCGAGCACCGCCTGCTGCTGCGCCACGACAACGCCGACCTGCGGCTCACGCCGCTGGCTGGCGAGCTGGGCCTGGTTGAGCCGGCACGCGTCGCCGCCGCCGAGCGCAAGCGCGAGCACGCCGAGGCGCTGCTGGCCGAGCTGCGCGGCCGCCGGGTGTTCCCCTCGGCCGCCGTCAATGCCACACTCGCGGCGCATGGCGTCGCGCCGCTCAGCGCCGAGATGACCGCCGAGGAGCTGCTGCGCCGGCCCGAGGTGCGCTACTCCCAGATCCGCCCGGCGCTCGGCCTGCCCGACGCGCCGCCCGACGTGGCTGAGCAGGCCGAGGTGCAGGCCAAGTACGGCGGCTACTTCGCCAAGCAGCAGCGCGAGGTCGAGCGCATGCGCAAGATGGAGTCGCGCCGTTTGCCGCCAGGCCTCGACTACGCCGCGATCCGTGGCCTGCGCAACGAGGCGCGCCAGGTGCTGGCGCGGTTCCAGCCGGCTACGCTTGGCCAGGCCGCCCGGCTTTCCGGCATCAACCCGGCCGACATCGCCGTGCTGCTGATCGCGATCGAGAAGCAGCAGCGCGTGGCCACGCCGCCGCCTGGCCACCCGCACGCCACATAGCGCGGTGCCGCCGGCGTTCATGCGGCCATACCAAATTCGGCTAATTACTTGCTGTATAGTGGGGGTTCGGGAGCTGCTTCGCCGCCCCCCGAAATTTTCTTTTTGAGATAGCCTGCCCGGCTTCGCCGTGCAGGCCATCTCAAAAAGAAAGAGAACAGAGCTAGTATTACATAGAAACGCATACCGGCGCAGGTTCGCGAAAACACTCGCGAACCTGCGTTGATTCTAGGGTACTTTCTGATTTGCCCGCCTGGTGCGTCGCCAGGCCCCAAACGAGTATGACATCGTTCTTCTGGATCGCCCAGGCCGCTAACGCAATCACGCTGACAGTCGCGCTCGCCGCGCTGCTGCTGGTGGTATGGCTCGGCCCGCGCCGCTGGACCAACCAGAGCTTCGCGCTGTTTCTAGTGGCGATAATCGTCTGGATGGGCTTCAGCATTGTGGCGCGCCTGCTGGTGAATGTGCCGCAGCTCGGCGGCAGCCCTGCCGCGCTGATGAACTGGGTGGCGCTTGGCTTCGCGCTTGTCGGCGTCACGCTGTTCTGGTTTATCGAAAGCTTCTACCCGATCGGGCGGCGCTGGCGGCTCGCCGCCAACCTGCTCGCGCTGGTGATCTACGCGCTGTTCGTGCTGCTGCTGATCGAGAACGCGGTGGTCACCGATGTGCGCCGCGGCGCTGATGGCGGGATCGATTTCGGCATCTCGCCGGCTGCCAGCGCGCTCTCGGCGTTCCACTACCTCTACGAAGGCGTGGCGCTGTATCTGCTGGCGCGCAACGCCGCCTGGCGCAGCCACCGCCCGCTGCTGATTGGCGCGCTGATTGTGGTGGCCACCACCGTTGCGGCGCTGCTCAGCCCGGCGATCGCGGTGCAGACGTACACGATCGCGATCGGCACGCTGTTTATGGCCTACGAGGTCGTGCGCCAGCAGCTGTTCAACCCGCTCATTCAGCTCAACCAGCACCTCGAGACCGAGGTCGGCCGGCGTACCGCCGAGCTGGCGCGCTCGCTTGAGGCCCAGGAGCGCGTGCGCAGCGAGCTGGCGGCGGCGCGCACCATCCAGCTTAGCCTTCTGCCCCACGCCACGCCAACCCTGCCGAACATCGAGGTGGCCGGCAGCTCGCTGCCTGCGAAAGAGGTTGGCGGCGACTTTTTCGCCTACCACACCTTCGCCGATGGCCGCCTGGGCGTGGCGGTGGGCGACGTCAGCGGTAAGGGCATCCCGGCCGCGCTGCTGATGGCGCTCGCGCTCAACACATTCGAGACGCTTGTCGATACCTACGACGACCAGGGCGACCTGCTGAGCGCCTGCAATCTCAGCCTGGCCCCGCGCATGATGCAGAGCCGCCAGAATGCCGCGTTTCTTAGCGTGGTGCTCGACGGGCACGGCTACGAGGCGCGGATCGCCAACGCCGGCCTGGTCGCGCCGCTGCTGTGGCGCGCCGGGCAGGTGCGCTACATCGAGAGCTTTGGCCTGCCGCTTGGCGCGATGCATACCGCCAGCTACGCCCAGCAGGTGCTGGCGCTGCGCCCCGGCGATTGCCTGCTGCTGGTGAGCGACGGCATTGTTGAGGCCATGAACGCCGAGCGCGAGCTGTGGGGCTTTGAGCGGCTCGAGTCGGCCTTCGCCGCCAGCGGCTGCGCCGCGCCTACCAGTGTGGTCGAATCCATCCTCGCGGCGGCGCGCGGCTTCATGGGCGCCATGCCACCCCACGACGACATGACCATCGTGGCGCTGCGCGTCTGCGAGTAGCACCCCGGATACCTCCCCCCATCCCAATCAAGCCAGCTTGCGAAACAACACCGCTTATGCGGTTTGGAAGCGGCGTAGCCGTCCCCAGAAAACACTCTTGTGGCCGAGACAGACCGCCGTTTGCGCGGTGGGGCCTGGGGGCGGCTGCGTTCCCCCAGAAAACACTCTTGTGGCCGAGCCAGATCGCCGTTTGCACGGTGGGGCCTGGGTGCGGCTGCGCTCCCCCAGAAAACACTCTTGTGGCCGAGCCAGATCGCCGTTTGCGCGGTGGGGGCCTGGGGGCGGCTGCGCCGCCCCCAGAAA